>NZ_RJPH01000003.1:0-190912 GCF_003944205.1 Streptococcus oralis subsp. dentisani | reverse complement strand
TTTTATCTCTCTTTCGCTGAGCATCTATAATTCTGTTAAAATTTTCTAATAAAAAATCTTTTTTAACATCTGGAAATCTTTTTTTATTTATAAACTTCGCCAATTCATTCATAGAAATTTCTTTTTCAGAAACATCATTATATTGTATTTTTTGTAATAACTCATCATAAGATATTTCTTGATCGGGGCTAATCTGATTTTTTAAAAAATCTACTATATCTCTAACACTAATTTTTCCAGAATAAAATTCAGAATTAAAATAATCATATTGATTCATAACACACCTACTATCTAAAATAAAAAATGAGATGTACGTTGCTTTTCAAGCTCACATACTTAGGTTTTAAATATCAGACAATTTTATCTCGCTATAATAGTATATCATTTTTTATAAGCCTTTGTATTTAAACTTAGTAAGGATTTTATAAAATTAGAACTGCGGAATTTATTTCAAACCCGCATCTTAAAAAATTTAAAAAGAGGTATACTATAGGTGTAGTCTAAGTTATAACTTTTTACTCGTCAGCATTCTAGAAAGTCTGACCATGCACTTTTTGTCAGAAAGGATAACACTATGGCAAAAACAAAGAAATCAACATTAGGAAACTACGATAGCGCAAGAGCATTCTTAGATGCTTTAGCAACTTCTGTTGTCATCCCTGAATCTGTGGCAGTTGTTGACAGCAACTCAGGTATTATGAACGAAGGCCAAGAGAACCAACGATTTTGGGCATCTTTAACATGCGTAGATAAAAAAATCTACGATCAGTTCGCTAGTATTTCTCAAGAAGCTTACTGTCCAACTTTCAAAGTCAAGTTGAAAAACTATCAGAACGAGAATTTAGATAGTTTAATCAACGCTGACATCGTAATTAGCAAGTATGACTTATCATTTGTACTTGATAAACTCAAGCAACCCGTCGGACTCGCTCTTGTAGCTGAGCTGGCTGATATTGCACTCAAATAGAAAAGAGGTTACTTATGAAAAAACTCTTAAAAAGCCTAAGAGAGCTAGAGTGGTATTACCAACTTTTCATAGCTTTAATTAGTTTCGTTTTACTCGCATTTCTTATCAAGTTCTTAATCTGGATAGTCCCCATACTCTTGGGGCTCGTAATTCTTCTCGCAGTTGCAACCCAAGGAGAAATATTCTTCATACCTTGGCAACGATACAAACAGAGAAATCAAACTGCTGTTAATCCTTTATTTGATAACTTCTATAACTGGTTAACAGAAGTCGGTGTAACAGAACTACCAATTTCTTCATTGACTTTCGTCCAGGGAGTAGAGGTAGCAGAACAAGGTATCTACTTTGTTCACATTAACCAAGAAATCTCCGATTTTCTTCTTGAAGACTTTGCAACAAAAGTAAGACAAGTTGTAAAAACTCTTTCAAATGGTTCTACTGATTGCGTTGTAAGTCGCTCTAAACGTGAGCCCTTCCTTGCAATAAAGGTTCGGTTAGTATCAGCTGATACGATGCTCGTGCAAAAAAATCAAAGAGAAGAGGATTTCTAGCATGATAAAAAACGTTTTCGACGTCAACGTCAGGGGACAACCCTCCCCTGTCACTGTTGACATTAACCGATTTTTCGCATGGATTATTGCAGGCCCATCTGGTTCGGGAAAATCTACTTTTTTGAGAAGACTTTTAGGACTCATTTCATTTTATGATACAGATGCTGAAGCTTACTTTTTGGATTTTAAATCAGATGAAGAAATGTTTCCAATGACTGGCGACCATGTCGCAAGAGGCTTTTACTGTCTAGAACTTTTCGAAACAGTCTGCCAACGTTTTGAAACTAGACTTAATAAACAAGAAGAAAACTCTCATAATCTTTACTTGATTTTCGATGAATGGCAGGCTTTCCTTGCTTATCTAGAACAAACAGATAAAAAGAAACATAAAGATGTTTTATCGAAAATGTTAATGATGAACAGCATGGGTAGAAGTCTAGGTTTACGAATTATTTTGTCTAGTCAACGTTTTTTAATGTCTGACTTACCAGGTCGGTATAACTTCAACTGTATAATTTCATTGTCTACTAGTTTTCTCATGTCTACCAACAACAGGCAACTCCTTTTTTCTGATATGGAAAAAGATGAAGTTGTGGTAAAGCCGCGAGGATATGGCTATTTCCAACTTGAGGGAGAATCTGTCAAGATGTTTCGTACGATTCAAGTAAAAGACGAGGAACGGTTAAATCAACGAATGCAAGAGCTATTTTCAAGGTATAGCTAGCGCTTTTTCTGCTACACTTGTTAAGTACGACAGTAAGCTTATTTTGAAGTTTCATCATCGGTTTAGTGTCGGCACGACATTGCTAGCAGAAAAATGCCTGCTTGCAAGGGCTAGAGGGTGGAGATTTTTCAAGCGTAACGATGACGAAGGCAAGGAGTGAAGCGAAGAAAAATACTACCCGTCCCTTGTTAGCTGGCAAGCGTTCTTGGTTCGATGGGGTTCCATCGGGCAGCATAGGCTGGGGTTTGGGGCAACGCCCCAAGAGTTACTACAATTTAATTTTTAATTATTCTACGCACGTGTTAGACTGGGCTTGTCAACGGTCTAACACTAGAATAATTAAAAGAATAATTAAAGAATAGTTAAAAAAGAAAGGTTTAGTATAAATGACTTCAAAAAAGAAGGAAGCACTTTTGACTTCTGTAGCAATTACACAATACTTTGAGACGAAATATTGGAAAAATGGTTGGGATGAAGAACTGATTAAGTCTGCAAATGTTGAAAAAATTCTTGAGGAAATTGTCAGAAGAGTTAGTGAAATAGCAACTGTTTCCGAGGCATACGCAATAAAACACGACAAGGACACATCCATCGGTTTTGACAGTGTAACTAGAACAACAACTACCAAGCTAAAAAAGCCACATATTCACGCTTTACTCAAGTTTGAAAAAGGTGCAACACTAACTGATTTAGCTGTACAAATCGGACTAAAACCTGAATATCTAGAAAAAGCGAAGTCTGGAAGGTATGGCTACGATAACTTGTTAGCTTACTTAATTCATGCCAAAGATAAAGATAAGTATCAATACAGCCCTGATGAAGTAATTTCTCTAACAGGTAAAGACTACTTAAAAGTTTATCACGAAAGACAAGGAAGCTGGCTTAAAGGAAAAGCAAAAAAGGAAGTGCTACAAAGTTATGAGGATATCGATTTATTAATTGATAACATTCTGAATGAGAATATTACGAAAAAGGAAATACTACTTAATAAGCAATATCATACTCTTTATACAGTTCATAAAGTTAGAGTAAACGACGCAATTAAAAGCATTGGAGAAATTAAGTGTGCCAGAACAAAAGATGAACTGGAAAACGGAGAGTTTAAAAAGACAATCCTATTCATATACGGTGAATCTGGACTTGGCAAGTCAACATTTGCAAAAGAGATAGCAAAAAGTCTTATTCAGTTAGCAAAGCTGAATAATAAAAAATGGCAATCAGTCCTGACCGCAGGCACAAATATGTTTGATGAAGTAAACGGGGAAGAGATACTACTACTCGATGATGTCCGAGGGGATAGCTTAACCGCTTCAGACTGGTTAAAAGTTTTAGATCCATATAATATTAGTCCTATCTCAGCTCGTTATCAAAATAAAATAGGCGCTGCTAAGGTCATTATTATCACAAGTTCTAAACATCCTTTGACCTTCTTCTACCATACCAAAGGAAATAATCGTGAGGATTTATCACAATATGTTCGAAGAATTGAACATCTAGCAACGTTAAAAGGTGTGGGGGATGAACCTATTTTTTATGAATCTCACCCTACAAGAACATTAAATAATCTGAGACGAATCCCAGAGATTGGATATGATACTTACTTATCGTACGATTTTACACCTGATAACGAAATGAAAAGTAAGGAAGAGCTTCTATCCATGCTAGTTTCAAAGGTTGGACTCAACAATCAATGGGATATATGGGAGTACGACAAAACAAAAACCCCATCCGAAACTTTGGCGAGCGAGGACGAGGTTGCAGATAATCAAGAAGAGTAAATAGGGTATCTCTTGATATCTCTATTATACCATACATTGGAGGAACAGATGCAAGTAATTCTACCAGATGAACAAGTTCGACAAATTCAGCTCCTACTTGCTGAACTCATCAAGAAAGAAATTGAAAATAGATTAAACAATAATAACCTTGAAAGTCCGTTTTTAAACAAACAACAGGCTTGCCACTACTTGGGTATCTCAAACAATACTCTAGACAGTTGGATTCAACGAGGACTGCCTGCAATAAAAATAGGCAAGACTATACGATTTAATAAAGAAGCCATTAATTCTTGGCTTTACTCACAAAACTAGAAATATCTATATTTTTGTTTTATAATAGTCATGATATTTTCTGGTTCGATACACAAGGAGAATATCATGACTATCAGTAAGACAAAAAACGGAACTTATCGCTTAAAAGTCTATATCCCAATTGAAGCACGAATGCCACTTGGTATTGTTAATAGCAATTATTACGATAAGAGATTCAAAACAAGAAAGGAGGCAAGACAAGCTGAGATAGATTTGCTTACCAAGTTAAATCAAATAGAAGATAATGAGTTTACAGGACTAGCAAAAGGAGATATTCTTTTCTCAGACTTCTATAATAATATTTGGTGGGAATCCTACAAAGCAGGACAAACTACATCTACTTCTAAGCCACCAAGCAGGTCAACAGTTGCCAATACCAAAACATGTTTTGAAAAACATATACTACCACTTCTTGGAAACTATACGATACAGTTTCTAAATCAAAATAAGCAAGTTATCCTAAATCTAATGACATCTAAGGCTAATGAATATGCGAACTTCAAATCTTTACGTAGCTATGTGATTTCCATTTTTGATTGGGCAGAAGAACTTGAATATATAGAAGCTAATAAAGTTGCAAAAATATTAAGAAGAATAAAAGCCACTAAAAAGATTCAACTTGCAGAGTCAAAGAGAGAGGAAGATTTATATCTAACTCATGAACAACTCCAAGAATGGTTCTCAGCATTTCAAGAAGATTTAGAGAATGATAAAATAACCCTTAAAGATTATGTCCTATTTTATCTTACTTTTTTCTTAGGTGATAGAAAATCTGAAACCTATGCTCTTCAATGGAAACATATCGATTTTTCAAAATCACAGATTCAGCTAATTCAAGCTTTAGATAGATATGGACAAGTAAAATCTACTAAGGGAAATAAGAAAACTATTTTCTCTATTTCTAATGACTTACTTCAGCTCCTTACCTCTTGGAAAGAACAACAAAAATATGAACTGGCAAAGTTTGGCATCAT
This sequence comes from Streptococcus oralis subsp. dentisani, assembly GCF_003944205.1. Lineage (GTDB taxonomy): Bacteria > Bacillota > Bacilli > Lactobacillales > Streptococcaceae > Streptococcus > Streptococcus oralis_BH. The sequence goes on along the minus strand of NZ_RJPH01000003.1, from coordinate 185,606 downwards.
CAGTAATCCAGAACAATTTGTTTTTACATATATTGACACAAAAGGAAACATCAATAAGCCTTTACATGCTGACTATCTAAACAACAAAATGAAAAGTATTAGAAAGCGACATAAAGAGCTGACACATGCTACACCTCATAAACTACGACATACAGGAGCAACACTTGCTAAACAAGCAGGAATGAGCTTAGAAGCCATTTCTGAAGCACTAACGCATAGCGATACAGGCACAACTCAAATTTATGTCAACACCTCTAATGTAGTTCCTATGGCAGTTGGGGAATTTGCTTTAAAGTCTCTAAAACAATAAGGTAAAAATAAGGTAAACTTTGAGGTAAACTTTTTAAAAAAACACGAAAAAAGCACCCATAAGGTAAACTTTTGAGTGCTTTGAAACGTTGATATAATCGTATTGATTAACGTTTTGAGAATTGTGATGCTTTACGAGCTTTCTTAAGACCTGGTTTCTTACGTTCAACTTTACGTGAGTCACGTGTAAGAAGGCCTGCGCGTTTCAATGAATCGCGGAAGTCTGGGTCTACTTGAAGAAGGGCACGAGCGATACCGTGACGGATAGCTCCTGATTGACCAGCGTATCCACCACCTACAACGTTAACGAAAACGTCGTATGAACCTACAGTTGAAGTAACTGCGAATGGTTGGTTGATAACGAGACGAAGGTCAGCGTGTGGGATGTACTCTTCAACATCTTTTTTGTTAACAGTGATTTTACCAGTTCCTGGAACAAGGCGAACGCGTGCAACAGCGTTTTTACGACGTCCAGTACCTGCATATTGTGCTTGTGACATACTTTATTGTTCCTTTCCTTAGATAAGTCCTGAAATATCAAGAACTTCTGGTTGTTGTGCAGCGTGAGTGTGCTCAGCTCCAACGAATACTTTCAATTTCATACCTTGAGCGCGGCCAAGAGTATTGTGTGGAAGCATACCTTTAACTGATTTCTCGATCAAACGTACTGCATTTTTAGAACGAAGTTCACCAGCAGAGATTTGTTTCAATCCACCTGGGTGGTTTGAGTGAGTGTAGTAAATCTTATCAGTTGCTTTTTTACCAGTCAATTTAACTTTTTCAGCATTGATAACGATTACGAAGTCACCTGTATCAGTGTGTGGTGTGAATGTTGGTTTGTTTTTTCCGCGAAGTACGCTAGCAACAACTGCTGAAAGGCGTCCAAGAGGTACATCAGTTGCGTCAACAACGTACCATTTGCGTTCTACTTGGCCTGGTTTAGCCATGAATGTAGTTTTGTTCATGATTTCTCCTATATGAATATCGTTTTTGTTTACAGGGCGGATGTTCCGGTCCGCGGGGTATTTGAAAGGTTCCGGGGCCTTACAAATGGGGTAAACAATACCGTCTACTATCATACCAAATTTTACTACTAAAAGTCAATAGATATGAAAAATATTTTTACCGATTTCGCTGTTTAACATCTAGAAAAACCTCGCTTTCGCGAGGCTCTCCTATTTGTAAGCTAAGGCACGTTTAAAGGTTTTCCAGATTCCCAAATCATCCGTTTGAAGGACTAGACTAGCATACATGCGTCCGATAAAGGCTGTTGCAGTGACTGCAAAGACAACCGTTATGGCAAGCGAAATCCAAGCTTCCAGACCACTTGCATACCCATTTATAGCTCTAAATGGCATAAAGAAAGTCGAAATGAAAGGAATGTAGGAACCAATTTTCAAAACTAAATTGTCCCCAGCAGCACCTAGAGAGGTCACACCGACAAATCCTGCTATAATCAAGATCATCAATGGCGACAAGGCCTTTCCCGAATCCTCAGGGCGAGAAACCATGGATCCTAGGAAGGCTGCCAAAACAACGTACATAAAGAGGCTAACCAAGACAAACAATAAGGTATTGAGCGAGAAGGCCTCTCCCAAGTGGTTTAAAATACCAGATTGTGCCAAGATAGGGATATCTTTAAAGAGCAGAATGGCAGCCAGTCCACCCACGACGTAAATCCCAATATGGGTCAAAATCACAAGAAGCAAAGCTAGCATGCGAGCGTAGAAATAATGACTAGCTCGGATACTAGAGAAGACCACCTCCATGATTTTGGTTCCTTTCTCGCTAGCCACTTCTTGAGCAGTGACGCTAGCATAGGTAATCAAAATCATATAAAGGAAGAAACCGAGCCCTGCGGCCGCAATGGTTTGAATAATTTTTTTATTTTCCTTGGATTCATCAATCTTCTCAGTAAAGTCAACAGTTTGACTCAAGCGTTTTTCCTGTTCTTGAGACAAATTGGCTGCCGAACGATTGAGTTGGTATTGCAGTTCATTTAGCTTATTGGTTACAGCTAGCTTGATGCCACTTTCAAGAGAGGTTTCACCATGATAGACGGCCTTGATGATGCTGTCCTCTTGGTCGACGGTTAGGTAACCCTTGATTTTCTCATCCTTGACAGCCTGCTGAGCACTGGCCTCATCTGTATAGTCAAAGTTAATCCCATTGGTACCCTTGAGTCCTTCTGTCACAGATGGCACCGTTGTCACCACTGCCACCTTGCTATTCTTGGCCATAGAAGACCCTTGGAGATAGCCAATTCCTACAGATAAGGCTAAAAATAGGAACGGCGAAATCACCATAAAGAAGAAACTCCACGACTTGACATGCCGAAGATAGGTTTCCTTCATTACAACCCACATATTTCTCATACTTCCACCCCTGATTCTAGTTTAAAGATTTCATCGATTGTTGGAGCTTGTTGGTCAAAGGTCGCGATATATTGACCTTGAGTGAGGATTGGGAAGAGTTCCCTTCCAGCGCTCTCGTCATCTAGGATCAATTTCCAACTGCCTTGCTTGGTCAAGCTCACCTGTTTAACATGAGGAAGACTTTCCAGTTCTTCCTTGCTTCGTTCACTTGAAACAAAGAGACGTGTTTTCCCGTATTGATTACGGACATCCTGAACTGGTCCATGCAAGACCACACGCCCATCACGAATCATCAGGATATCATCGCAAAGCTCCTCGACATTGGTCATAACATGGTCAGAAAAGATAATGATTGCACCGCGATCTTTCTCTTTCAAGATGACCTGCTTGAGCAACTCAGTATTGACTGGATCCAAACCACTAAAAGGTTCATCCAAGATAATCAAGTCAGGCTCATGGATTAGGGTGATAATCAGCTGAATTTTCTGCTGATTCCCTTTGGAGAGACTCTTGATTTTATCAGTCAGCTTTCCTTTCACTTCCAGTTTCTCCATCCATTGAGGGAGTTTTTCCTTGACCTCCTTAGCATCCATGCCCTTTAGAGTCGCCAAGTAGCGAACTTGCTCAAGGACTGTCAGCTTGGGCATAAGACTGCGTTCCTCAGGCAGATAGCCAATCCGAGCGTAGGTTTCCTGACGAATCTCCTGCCCATCCAGACTGATTTCTCCTTGATAGTCCAAAAATTTCAACATACTGTGGAAAATCGTTGTTTTCCCAGCACCATTTTTCCCGACCAAGCCCAGAATCCTTCCTGGACTTGCCTGAAAATCGACACCAAACAAGACTTGCTTGGGACCGAAACTTTTCTCTAGATTTCTTACTTCTAACATTTTCCACCTCCGAGATATGTTGCACTTATTATACTCCTTTTTGATAGCCTTTACAACGATTTATGTCCATTTTATCGGATTATAAGTAGCAAAAGTATCCTATCTCTAATAAATTTAAGTGCTTCAGCGATAGCTTTAGTATAACTCATTAAAGACTTTCTGAGATGGCTTCCTCCTCAACTATCGCTTTTCTCTTCTGAACTGTCCTTTTGAAACTAAAAATCCACCCCGAGGGATGGATTTTAGACTATTAACGCACTTCTGCATTCACTTTTTCTTCCAGTGATGCTTGGATTTTTTCCATGTAGCGTGCGACTTCTTCGTCTGTCAAACTATCTTCTGGATTTTGGAAGGTCAAGCTATAGGCCATTGACTTCATACCAAGTCCCAATTTTTCACCTGAGAAGACGTCAAAGAGTTTGATATCTGTCAAACGTTTCACTCCTGCAGCTCGGATAGCGTCTACAACTTCTTGGTGAGTGACTTCTGCCTTGAGAAGTAGAGCAATATCACGACTAACAGCTGGGAATTTGGTAATTTCCACAAATGGAGTAGCTGGTTGAAGGGCAGCTTCGATGGCTGAAAGATTGAGCTCCGCTACATACGTTTCTGGAATATCATAAGCCTTCGCAGTGACTGGATGCACTTGACCAAGGAAACCAAGAACTTGGTCACCGAGTGAAATCACAGCTGTACGGCCTGGGTGAAGACTAGCAATTTCATCTGTTGCTGTATAAGTCACTTCAAGCCCCAAGCGAGCAAAGAGCGCTTCAAGGATTCCCTTAGCATAGAAGAAATCAACTGGAACTGCTGCCGTTTGGAAATCTTTTTCTGCAACCAAGCCTGTCAAGGCAAAGGCAAAGCTGTTGATCTCGTTTGGTAGATCTTCTTTTGGATTGCCTGTTTGTTCAAAGACTTTTCCAATCTCGTAAAGTGCCAAGTTTTTGTTCTTACGAGCCACGTTGTAGGCCACCGTATCAAGGATACCTGAGACCATATTTTGACGGAGAACTGAACGGTCCACAGTCATTGGCCACATAAGTTCTGTAAGGTTACTTGGCTGAGCTGTAAACTCAACTGCTTTTTCAGGAGTTGTCAGAGCGTAGGTAATGATTTCTGTCAAACCTGCCCCTTCGGCGATGGTACGAACTTGGCGACGCAATTTTTGTGTCGCAGTCAATTCCCCTGCTGTACCGTCATCTTTTGGAAGACTAGTTGGCAAGCGATCATAACCATAGATACGGGCAATTTCTTCAAAGAGGTCTGCTTCGATGGTGATATCCCAACGACGACGGGGTACGCTGACTGTAAAGCGATCTGCATTGCCAGAAAGGCCAAAGCCAAGACGACGGAAAACATCCTCCACATCAACATATGAAAGCTCCGTACCAAGGACACGGTTGACATCAGCCAGAGTTGAAGATACTTCTACATCAGAAGTATCAAGCTGGCCTGCTGAAACGATACCCTTACGCACCGTCGCACCTGCAAGTTCTGCAATCATGCTCGCTGCAGCATCCAAGGCCTCATCGACTGTTGCCACATTAATCCCTTTTTCAAAACGAGAAGATGATTCCGAACGAAGGTTAAGGCGTCCGCTAGTCTTACGAATGGATGTGCCATTGAAAACAGCTGCCTCTAACACAACTCGACTTGATTTTTCAGAGATTTCTGTAGCCTCTCCACCCATGACACCTGCAAGGGCTACTGGTTTGTCTGCGACAGTGATGACTAAGTCATTTGTTTCCAACTCACGTTCTTCACCGTCCAAGGTTACCAATTTTTCACCAGCACGCGCTTCACGCACACGGATGTCATTGCCTTCAAAGGTATCCAAGTCAAAGGCATGCATAGGCTGACCAAAGTAGAGTAGGATATAGTTGGTCACATCGACCACATTGTTAATCGGACGGATGCCTTCGTTCATAAGAAGGTTTTGCAACCATTGTGGACTTGGTGCGATGGTCACATTGTCCAAGATACGGGCTGCATAGTAAGGCGCCTTGTCTGTCTCAATGCCTACAGAAAGGGCATCTGCTGCAGCTTCATTTGTTTCTGTTAAACTGAATTCTTTAAAGTTGACTGCCTTGTCATAGATGGCTACCACTTCGTGCGCTACGCCACACATAGAAAGAGCGTCCGCACGGTTGGGTGTGATGGAAAGTTCGATGATTTCATCATCCAAGTCTAGGTAAGAAAAGACTTCATCCCCTGGAACAGCATCTTGAGGCAAGATTTGAATACCATCTGCGAATTCCTTCGGTACAACTGAGTCAGAAATTCCCAATTCACCAAGGGAACAAATCATCCCAAGTGACTCCAAGCCACGGATTTTTCCTTTTTTGATCTTGTAGTTGTCAGCGATACGAGCTCCTGGAAGAGCCACCATGACCTTAATCCCAGCACGTACATTCGGTGCACCACAAACGATCTGACGGGCTTCTTCTTCGCCAACGTTAACCTGACAGACATGCAAGTGTGTTTCTGGCACATCTTCGCAAGACAAGACTTCACCGACGACAATTTTTGAGAGACCGGCAGCCGGTGATTCGACACCTTCGACCTCGATCCCTGTAGTTGACATTTTTTCAGCCAACTCTTGTGATGGCACATCAATGTCCACCAATTCTTTTAACCATTTATAAGATACAAGCATAATTCTGATTGTAAGATCTCACCAAGTAAGACCTTTTCAATTCCTTTCTTTTTCTTCGAGTCAGTCCTCACCTTCTCATCGAGAGAAAATGACTAGGACTGTGTTTCAGGTTTCAATCTTATTTAAACTGTTCTGAGAAGCGGACATCGCCTTGGTAGAACCCACGGATATCATTGATTCCGTAACGAAGCATGGCTACGCGCTCTTGTCCAAGACCAAAAGCAAATCCAGAGTAAACCGTCGCATCGATTCCACTCATTTCAAGGACACGTGGGTGAACCATACCAGCACCCATGATTTCGATCCAACCTGTTTTCTTACATACGTTACAGCCTTCTCCACCACACTTGAAGCAAGAAACATCCACCTCGACAGATGGCTCTGTGAATGGGAAATAAGATGGACGCAAACGGATCTGACGCTCTTCACCAAACATTTTTTGGACGATCAACTGAAGCGTTCCTTGAAGATCTGCCATAGAGATGTTTTTCCCAACAACCAATCCTTCGATTTGGTGGAATTGGTGACTATGGGTCGCATCGTCCGTATCACGACGGAAAACACGCCCTGGTGAGATCATTTTCAAAGGACCTTTTGAAAAATCATGAGCATCCATGGCACGCGCCTGAACTGGAGACGTGTGGGTACGGAGCAAGATTTCTTCTGTGATATAGAAAGTATCCTGCATATCGCGAGCTGGGTGATCTTTTGGGAGGTTCATACGCTCGAAGTTATAGTAGTCTTGCTCCACTTCAAAACCATCCACGACTTGGTAACCCATCCCGATGAAAATATCTTCGATTTCTTCACTGGTTTGTGTCAAAACGTGACGGTGACCTGTCGCAACTGGGCGACCTGGAAGTGTCACATCGATACTCTCGCTAGCCAGTTGAGCTGCGACTTTCTTTTCTTCCAAGAGCTTAGCTGTTTCTTCAAAGGCCGCTGTCAAGATATCACGCGCTTCATTGACGTGTTTCCCGATGATTGGACGCATCTCAGCAGAGACATCTTTCATCCCTTTGAGGATTTCCGTAAGCGACCCTTTTTTACCAAGGACAGAGACACGCAAGTCTTGCATCTCTTTTTCATTTTCAGCAGTAATCTGCTTCAAGCTAGCCAGCGTTTCTTCGCGAAGCGCTTTTAATTGTTCTTCAATAGTTGACATAATTCCTCCATCAGTCTCTTGTAGATAAAAAGAAAACCACATGCCAAAAACTCCACTCGGAGCGTTGACACGCGGTACCATCCGTTTTCATCTGACAAGTCAGACCTTCATTTTCAAATCCATGTGCAAGTGAATTCACCCAGCTTTCATATAGAGAGCTTGCAGTCACGGCTCTCCTCCCTGATATACTTCCCTTGAGTTACTAGTCTTGCGGATTCCTATTCAATTACTACTTAGTTTATCAGATTTTTAGTTAAAAAACAAGTTAGATTAGACTAATTTCAATATAAAAAGGAACAAGACACAATGCACTACCTATTTGTAGGATCTGTTTCACCTGCTTTCCTTTTCAATAAAAGAGTTGCTGCTTGATTAAAATCATCACACCAGTTATACCATTTTGTTTCATACTCATCTTGAGCTAGGATACGGTCTTTTAAATCCAAAACAGAGTAAATCTTCCTTTCCTCGCAAGCTTGCGCATAGAGATGATACAGTTCATCGCCACCATCTCTATCCCACTCAGCAGAAATCGTATCCCGACCTGCCAATAAAGCCTGATAAGCCCTGTGATGCCCGTCTGTAATCAACAAGCAGTCTCCGAATGCAAGAACACTGATTGGAGCAACATTGATTATTTCTACCGACTGATAAAGTATCTGGATATCTTGTAACTTCTTTTCTGATAAGTATAGTTGAGTCGGATGGAGATCTGTTATATTGACTTTCATTTCTTTCTCCTCAAGGGAATTCGATACTCACTTCTGCTTGCCTTTAAATCGCCATTGGAAGCGAAGCTTGTCATAGAAAGGAAATTCGATAAACAGGACTCCCAAGCCCACACAGAAACTGGCAAGAACATCAGATGGATAGTGAACCCCCAGATAGACCCGAGATAGAAGCACACTGACTAGGTAGAAGCCAAGGACAATTTGCACAATTTTTCTCCAGACTGGATCTTTAATCCGCTGACTGAGAATAACAATCAGAGTGCCTACCATCAAAGTTACAGCCAGAGAATGCCCACTTGGGAAGGAAAAGCCCTTCTCCTCGACTAGGTGTATGATAGCCGGCCGAGGGCGCTGGTAGATGTTTTTAAAGGTCACGATTAAAAGACCAGCTAAGGCTAGATTACCCGCCATGAAGTAGCTTTCTATCTTCCACTGCTTACGATAAAAGATAAAGGCTGCAATGGCAACCCAGGTGGTGATTACTGGGATATCAATCAAATGCGTAAGGGCACGGAACAGAACTGTCAAATAATCTGGCAAGTCCCCACGAAGGGCAGTCTGAATCGGTTGATCAAAACCGACCAGCGTTTGAGGGTAAAATTTAACCATATAGCCAAGAAGGACGAAAAGTAAAAGGGCAAAACTGCCCTTCATTAAAAATGTTTGTTTATCTCTCATAATGTTTTAAGGTTGGTTTCAAGAGGACGTATAACAACCAAAATGAAACGGCAAAGATGAAACCTTCAATCAGGTTAAAAGGTAGAACCATGGTCATCAAGTAGTTAGAGAGTCCTAGGATTTCTCCAATATCAAAGTTAGCAAACTGCGCATACAAAGGAACAGCATAGACATAGTTGAGAACCAACATAGCTGCGGTCAATCCGATAGTTCCCGCTAGAGATGCCAGTAGGAAACGAAGGGTGCTACGTTCCTTTTTCCAAATCAAACCAAAAGCGATAACAAAAACTCCCAGAGCTACGACATTCATTGGCAAGCCAATGTAGGTATTCACTCCCTGGCTATTCAGAAGCAACTTCAAGAGCGATCGAAGCAAAAGAATCCCTAGAGCGGCAGGCAAATCCATCACCACCAAGCCCACAAGGACTGGCAAGATGCTAAACTCAATCTTGAGGAAGGTTGCCGCTGGCAAGAGCGGAAAGTCAAAGTACATCAGCACAAATGAAATGGCTGATAAAATCGCAATAGTCGAAAGTCGACGTGTGTTTGTCATAACAGGTTCCTCCAATTTTCTATAAAATCAGAAGAAGTTGGAAAGGAGCCCTCTATCTATTCTCACTTTTTATATTCCAAAAGTTCCCCCTCACTCTGTTGAGCAAGCGGTTGCAATTCATCTATAAACTCATCAGAACAGACAAGGCTATTCTTTCGTCTTCTCCCATCCAGACTATACTGTCGGTTGTGGAATCGCACCACATCAGCTTGCGCTCGCGGACTTCTTTAAGGGAAGGAAATAGAGGTTTTTCTTTTAGACTAGGCGACAAGCTGTAGGCATAACTTCCAGTTAGGCAAAACTTGTCAACAAAGTTTTAAAGGAAAAATTTTTTCCTAATGATACTCAATGAAAATCAAAGAACAAACTAGGAAGCTAGCCGCGGACTGTACTTGAGTACGGCAAGGCGAAGCTGACGTGGTTTGAATTGGATTTTCGAAGAGTATTAAAGTCACCGCCGGTCGGGAATCTCACCCAGCCCTGAAGACCCTTTAATCATAGCAAAAAACGCTTGCAAGTGCAAGCATTTTGTTTATTTCAATTTATCCACTTCATAGGTGTGAACGAGCTCAAGACCTGCAAAGTTCTGCTGACGAAGAGCCTCATATACAATCATGCAGACCGTATTCGAAACATTGAGACTGCGAACATGCTCATCATTCATAGGAATACGGAGAGCTTTCTCAGGATGTTCTCGCATAAAATCCTCTGGCAAGCCCTTATCTTCACGCCCAAAGAGAAAATAATGATCCCCACTACTTGACAAATCTGCTTCAGAATAGACCTTTTCTGCAAATTTGGAAATCAAGTAAAGTTGCCCTTTCATCTGAGACATAAAGTCTGCCAAGTTATCATAAAAATGAATCTCTAACTTGTCCCAATAATCCAAACCTGCTCGCTTCATCTTGCGATCATCAATGGGAAAACCCATCGGTTTAATGATGTGAAGGGGAGAATTGGTGGCAGCGCAAGTACGCGCAATGTTGCCTGTATTTTGTGGAATCTGGGGTTCAAATAATACAATGTGATTTGTCATTACGGGTTTCCTTTTATCATTGCAAAAAAATAGCCACACTGCCCGGAGTCAAGCTCAGCAAACAGCGTGGTTAAGGCATCGTTAACTTACCTCACAACAGGTTTGAAGTAAATCAGCGAAACTACTTCCTTAGTATAACACTTTCAGAATCAATGTCAATAGAAACGACTTGATTTTTTTACTTTTTTTATTATATTTTCATACTGAGACATTCACTTTCAAAATAGCCTTAGCAAGAGAGTAAAATCACTTCAAATCAGAGACATTTTATAGAGGATAAGCATATTTATCTTCAAAAACTTGAAAAAGCCCTTTCTTCCTTTAAAAATCGGCTTGGCAAGTGCATTTTTTGCTAAAAAAGGGTATGATAGTTACATCATGAAAAAGTAGGTTTTTTATATGAAAATTGTCCTTGTTGGTGGAGGGAAAGTTGGTTTCGCCCTCTGTCGTTCACTAGTAGCGGAAAACCATGACGTTGTCCTCATCGAGCAAAATGAAGCTGTACTTAACCATATTGTCAGTCGCTTTGATATCATGGGCCTCCTTGGAAATGGTGCTGACTTTGCCATCTTGGAGCAAGCTGGCGTTCAAGAGTGCGATATCTTTATCGCTCTAACTGAATACGATGAAGTGAATATGATTTCAGCGGTACTTGCTAAAAAAATGGGCGCTAAAGAAACCATCGTTCGAGTGCGAAATCCTGAATACTCTAATGCCTATTTTAAGGAGAAAAATATTCTTGGATTTTCACTTATCGTTAATCCAGAACTCCTAGCAGCCCGTGCCATCTCAAATATCATCGATTTTCCTAATGCCCTCTCAGTTGAGCGTTTTGCTGGAGGTCGGGTCAGCCTGATGGAGTTTGTTATCAAAGATTCTAGCGGGCTCTGTCAAATGCCAATCTCAGACTTCCGTAAAAAATTTGGCAACATCATTGTCTGTGCTATGGAAAGAGACCATCAACTCATGATTCCAAGTGGTGATGTTACTATCCAGGACAAGGATCGGATTTTTGTTACGGGGAATCGTGTGGATATGATGCTTTTCCACAACTATTTCAAATCGCGTGCAGTGAAAAGCTTGCTTATCGTTGGAGCTGGAAAGATTGCTTATTATCTACTCGGCATTTTAAAAGACAGTCGCATTGATACCAAGGTCATCGAGATCAATCCTGAAAGAGCTCGTTTCTTCAGCGAAAAGTTCCCCAATCTCTATATTGTCCAAGGAGATGGAACTGCAAAAGATATTCTGCTTGAAGAAAGTGCTCCCCACTATGATGCAGTCGCAACCTTGACTGGGGTTGATGAGGAAAATATCATCACCTCTATGTTTCTTGACCGTGTTGGCGTCCATAAAAATATCACCAAGGTCAACCGAACAAGCCTTCTAGAGATTATCCACGCGCCTGATTTTTCAAGTATTATCACACCAAAAAGCATCGCAGTGGATACCATTATGCACTTTATCCGTGGTCGAGTAAACGCTCAGTATTCAGACCTTCAAGCCATGCACCATCTAGCAAACGGTCAAATTGAAACCCTGCAATTCCATATCAAGGAAGCTAATAAAATGACTGCCAAGCCACTTTCGCATCTAAAATTAAAAAAAGGTGTTCTCATCGCAGCCATTATCCGAAAAGGAAAAACAATCTTCCCTACTGGAGAGGATATGCTTGAGGTGGGAGACAAGTTACTCGTGACGACCTTATTGCCAAACATCACCAAGATTTATGATTTGATTGAGAGGTAAAAAATGAATAAAAGTATGATTCGTTACCTCCTCTCAAAACTTCTCTTGATTGAGGCTGTTCTCCTTCTAGTACCTGTTGGTGTAGCAACCTATTACCAAGAATCCAGTCAAGTATTTATCGCTCTCTTTTCTACGGTTGGAATTTTAGTCCTTCTCGGTGGTCTAGGCGTTTTACGGAAACCGAAAAATCAACGGATTTATGCCAAGGAAGGGGTCTTAATTGTTGCCCTCTGTTGGATTCTATGGTCTTTCTTTGGTAGCCTCCCTTTTGTCTTTTCAGGACAAATCCCAAGCGTCATCGATGCCTTCTTTGAAATCAGTTCTGGATTTACAACGACTGGTGCTACTATCCTAACAGATGTTTCCGTTCTCACTCGTTCCCTCCTCTTCTGGAGAAGTTTCACCCACTTGATTGGAGGGATGGGGGTGCTTGTTTTCGCACTTGCTATTATGGACAATGCCAAAAATAGTCACTTGGAGGTGATGAAGGCTGAGGTCCCTGGCCCCGTCTTTGGCAAGGTCGTATCCAAGCTAAAAAACACTGCCCAGATCCTCTATCTGCTTTATCTGGCTCTCTTCTCCCTTTTTGTGGTTATCTACTACCTAGCAGGCATGCCTCTCTATGATAGTTTTGTCATCGCTATGGGAACAGCAGGAACTGGGGGCTTTACCGTCTATAACGACGGAATTGCCCACTACGGTAGCTCACTCATCACCTATCTAGTTAGTATCGGAGTGTTGGTTTTTGGGGTTAACTTCAATCTCTACTACTACCTCATGCTCCGTCGGGTTAAGGCTTTCTTTGGAGATGAAGAACTACGAGCATATATAATCATTGTCCTAGTTTCTACCGGCTTGATTACGCTTAATACGCTCCACCTCTATCAAGGTGTCTCTAAAAGTGTTGAAATGGCCTTCTTCCAGGTTTCCAATATCATCACGACAACAGGTTTTGGTTACGGAAATATTACCAACTGGCCCCTCTTCTCCCAATTTATCCTCCTCTTCCTCATGGGAATCGGTGGATCGGCTGGCTCAACTGCAGGTGGTCTCAAAGTGATCAGAGGACTAATCCTCTCAAAAATTGCTAAAAATCAGATTTTGTCCATCTTATCCCCTCACCGTGTCTTGACTCTACATGTCAACAAAACTGTGATTGACAAGGATACCCAGCACAAGATTCTTAAATATTTTGCCATCTACGTGATGATTATACTCTCTCTCATCTTTATCGTCAGTCTTGATAGCAATGATTTTCTAGTCGTGACCAGTGCTGTCTTCAGCTGTTTTAACAATATCGGACCTATTCTAGGTACAACCTCTAGTTTTGCCATCTTTAGTCCCATCTCTAAAATCCTGCTCTCCTTTGCAATGATTGCAGGCCGCTTAGAGATTTACCCAATTTTACTACTCTTTATGAAACGCACTTGGTCTAAACGCTAATTATAATACAAATCCCCTTTTACAAGCTAGTAGAAGGGGATTTTTCTATTAAAAACGAGAAGACCTTTCGGTCCTCTCCTAATCGGTTTATTTTTTAAGAGCTTCTTTGTATCGAGCAACTTCCGCTTGGTTAGCCCAAACATAGTGACCTGGACGAATTTCTACCATAGATGGCTTGTCTGTCTCATAGTCATGTTGGTCAGGATCGTAAACTTTCAAGACCTTCTTGCGTTCCAAGATTGGATCTGGAATCGGTACAGCAGATAGAAGCGCTTGAGTGTAGGGGTGGACAGGATTGTTAAACAACTCCTCTGTCTCCGCCACTTCGACGATAACTCCCTTATAAATAACTGCGATACGGTCCGAGATAAAGCGAACAACTGACAAGTCATGCGCGATAAAGAGATAAGTCAAGCCCAACTCTTTTTGGAACTTCTTGAGCAAGTTCAAAACTTGCGCACGCACTGATACGTCCAAGGCTGAAATTGGCTCATCTGCAATGACAAAATCAGGTTCCATCACAAGGGCACGGGCAATCCCGATACGCTGACGTTGACCACCAGAAAACTCGTGTGGATAACGGGTCAAGTGTTCTTTCAAAAGTCCAACTTCATGGATCATCTTTTGAACTTTTTCTTTTCGATCTTCTTCGTCTTTAAACAAGTGGTAGTTGTAAAGACCTTCAGAGATGATATAGTCAACCGTCGCACGCTCATTCAAGCTTGCTGCAGGGTCCTGAAAAATCATCTGGATACGACGAATCAAGTCTGAGGATTCCTTGTGAGATTTTTTGCCATTAATTTTCTGGCCATCAAAGATAATCTCTCCTTTACTGGTATTATTTAAACCAATAATGGCACGACCAATGGTTGTTTTCCCACTACCAGACTCACCTACAAGAGAGAAAGTTTCTCCCTTGTTGATAAAGAAGTTGGCGTTTTTAACCGCGACAAACTTCTTACTTCCTTCACCGAAGGAAATTTCTAAATCTTTAATTTCTACTAATTTTTCAGACATTTCCTTCCTCCTAGTCTTCTAGATGAGCAAAGCCCATTTTATCACGAATCTTGTCATGCAAATCTGCAATGACTCCAGGTTTTTCAACTTTAGGAGCATTCTCATGAAGCAACCAAGTCTTAGCCCAGTGGGTATCAGTGACTGAAAACTTAGGTGCCTTCTCTTCAAAATCAATTTGCATCGCATAATCTGAACGAAGGGCAAAAGCATCACCTTTCAACTCAGTATAAAGAGACGGTGGTGTTCCCGGGATAGAGTACAATTCTCCTTTATCATCAGCAAGCTGAGGCAAGCTAGACAAGAGACTCCAAGTATATGGATGACGTGGATCGTAGAAGACTTCCTCAACAGTACCGTATTCTACAATTTCACCAGCATACATAACCGCTACCTTATCGGCAATACTTGCTACCACACCAAGGTCATGGGTGATAAAGATAATGGTAAAGTGGTACTCATTTTGCAAGGTTTTAAGCAAATCAATGATTTGCGCTTGAATGGTAACGTCAAGGGCCGTTGTTGGCTCGTCACAGATCAAGATATCTGGACGACAGGCAAGGGCAATTGCAATAACGATACGTTGGCGCATCCCTCCAGAATATTGGAAAGGATACTCGTCAAAACGTTTTTCAGCGTCTGGAATTCCGACCTTGTTCATATAGTCGATTGCCATCTCTTTGGCTTCCTTAGCTGTTTTCCCTTGATGTTTAACAATAACTTCAGTGATTTGGCTACCGATTGTATTGATTGGGTCCAAACTTGTCATAGGGTCTTGGAAGATGGTCGCAATTTTAGCACCACGAATCTTCTCCCATTCCTTGTTAGAAGTAAGAGCAGTCAAGTCTTGTCCACGATAGTCGATACTTCCTTGGGCAATACGTCCATTGTCTTCTAACATCCCTGTAAAGGTTTTTGTTAAAACAGATTTACCAGAACCAGACTCACCTACCAATGCAAGAACTTCTCCCTCAATCAGGTCCAGAGAAACTCCTCGGATAGCCGTCAGAACTTTGTCACGAACGTCAAATTCCACGACAATATCACGAGCAGTCAAAATTACATTATTTTCTTTTGTCATGTCTACTCCTATCTATGTGTACGTGGATCACTAGCGTCCGCTAGGTTTTGACCAACAACGAAAAGAGATAGGGATACCAAGATCAAGGTTGTCAACGGAATCCAGAACAAGTAAGCGTTGGTCGTAACGTTTTGTGAGTAATCTGAGATCAAACGTCCCAAACTTGGCACTGTTACAGGTAATCCCAATCCAAAGAAGGAAAGGAAGGCTTCATAAGAGATGAAGCTTGGCAACATCAAGGTCATCGTAGAAACAATAACGGATACCAATTGTGGCATGATGTTTTTAACGATGATTTTAAAGGTTGGTGTTCCAAGTGTTTGAGAAGCAAGGTTGTATTCCAAGTCACGGTAACGCATGATTTGGATACGAATCATATAAGCAATCCCAATCCAAGTTGTCACACTCATGGCAAAAATCAAATTCCAGAAACCAGCACCAATTGAGTAAGTCAAGACAATGACAATCAAGAGAGATGGAATGTTTGAAATAATGTTATAAACTTCCATCATGACGCGGTCAACGGATTTTGAAATTCCCCAAATTCCACCAACAATAACCCCAATCACAAGGTTGATAAAAGTGGCAATGACAGAGATGAGGATAGAGTTACGCGCCCCAAACCAAACCCCGTCAAACAAGGATTTACCATTGCTATCTGTACCAAACCAATGCTCAGCATTGGGCTTGATAAAACGAGCAGAGAAGTCATTGACCTTACTTACATCGTTGAAGTCAAAATCTGAGAACATTGGGTAAATAAAGCTCATCAAGATAATGGCAACCAAAATTCCTAGCATAAAGACTGTTGATTTTTTCTTTAGAAACTGTCTAAATACAGAACCCCAGTATGAATAGGCAGGAGCATCAATTGTTTCAGAGGCAAAATCGTCACGTTTTACGAACTGAAATTTTTCTTTTCCGATTGTTGACATTATTTGCCTCCTTTCTCTGTCAATTTAATACGTGGGTCAAGCATGGTCATCCAGATATCTCCTACAAAGAGTGAGAAGATAGAAATACATGTGAAGATGAAGACGAGACCAACTACCATTGAGTTGTTTGATGCCTTAACAGAGTCAATCAACATTTTACCCATACCTGGGAAGGCGAAGACCGTTTCTGTCAATGTTGCACCACCAATAACTCCGATTACGGCACCAGGAATACCTGAAACCAAAGGAACCATGGCATTTTTAAAGATGTGTTTATTTGAAATTTCTTTTTCAGACAAACCTTTGGCACGAGCAAAACGTACGAAGTCCTGAGATTGCAAGTCGATCATGTAACGACGGATCCAGATAGCTGTACTTGGCGCACCCAATAGACCTAGAATGACTGCTGGCAAGACGTAGGAACGCCAATCTCCAGCCCCCAAGATAGGAAATGAGTCAGGCAGACCAATAGATGATCCAATCAAGCGCACGATGTAAACCAAAGCGATCGTTGGAAGGGCAAGCAAGAAGGTTAGAGCACCTGTCGAGAAGCTATCAATCCAAGTATTCTTGTGGCGAGCCATAGCAGATCCAAGAGGAATGGCAATCGCATAAGAAATAACCAAACCGATCAAACCAGCAACAGCCGAGCTTGCAATCATTGATGGATATTGATAATTGCTTTCTGTAGCTGTATATGGATCGTCTTTACCATAGTTAGCTACCTCACGCGCATCTGCTTGACTTGGTGACTTGTAGGTACGAGAGTAAATATCTACAGAGGAAGTCTTTTTACCCGTAGGGAATTGAACTTCTGATGTCTTGGTTTGTCCTTGCCCCTGCGTGATAACTTGAAGCACTGGTGTGTTTGCATAAGTTGGGTAAGAGTCTCCCAAGTTAATGTTCACAAAGTTTTGGTGTACAAATGGAAATTGATTGTTGAAATACAAAAGATATTTATGTTTTGTACCTGAACCAACCAATGACCAACCGATAGCAGGGTCATTTTCAAAACGAAGATAACGTTCCAAGTTTGGATTTTCAGGGTCTTGAATCTTGTTTGTATGATCAATGTCGAGCAAGTTCGAGTAGAATTTGAAAACACGTTCAAAAATTGGAATTTCACGCGTGGCATAGAATTGACCACTTTCTGAGAATACACCGAGTGTCCAACCATTACCTAGTTGGTTGATGTATTTTTCGTAGATTGCCTTATTTGTATCATTGGCATCTACTGTTACAGATGAGTCCATTGTGCTCGCTTTTTCTTGCAACTCCTTGGTATCGTAGTACTCGATATAGCCCATCCGCTCATAAACGGTATTTTCATAGTTATCCCGTTTATCTGGCGTCGTTGCAATCTTGTTATAGTTGGTATCCTGCTTGAAAATCAGTTTTCGAGGAACCATCGTATAGATAATCGTGTAGGTCAAGGTTGTCACCAAGAAGATAGACACCAATGAACGCAATACACGCATAAAAATATATTTCTTCATATCGTTTCCTTTTAAAATCCCAAAAGAACCTTCTCCTCATGGAGAGAAAGTTCTCTTGAGAGTTATTTATTTAACGTGATTAGCCAATTCTTTTTGAACTTTTTCGTTTGATTCTTTTTTCTCTTTGAGCCATTTTTCACGAGCTTGTTCATAGTCAGCTTTTGTTACAACCTTATCTTGTAACTGAATATACTTGAAGTATACGTCTGAGCCCTTATCTCCAGATTGACTGTATGATGCTGTGAATGGCACAACACGAGAAATGAATGGTGCAGCACCAGTTGATGACATAGCTGGCAAGATGAGTGAGCTATCTGTCAACCAAGCTTGAGCAGCCGCGTATTTTTCATAACGAACATTCAAGTCGCTTGTTTCTTTAGCAGCTTCATCAACTAGCTTATCGTATTCTTTCAAACCAACTTGAGCTGCTGCAGCATTATCTGCACCTTCGTAACCCATGTATGTTTTTGTTTGTTCAGCATTCGTTGTTTTCAAGATATCAAGGTAAGTTGATGGATCTTCATAGTCTGGGTTCCATCCAACGCCACCTGAGAGATCCCAGTCTTCTGCTGCTGCATTCGCCGCATAGTAGGTAATATTAGTAAACTCATCTTTAGAAACTTGTTGGATATCGATGACTACATTGCCTTCACCAAGCACTGTTTCAACGGATTGTTTGAAGGATTGGATACGTGCGATATAGTTTTTAGCAGTTTGGTCTACTGGGATATCCAAGTGGATAGGGAATTTCACACCTTCTGCTTCCAATGCTGTTTTGGCTTTGGCAAATTCGGCTTTGGCTTTATCGGCGTTGAAAAGTCCATCTTGACCATCTGCAAAGTTTACATTCTTCCACTCATCACCGTAAGCAGCCATCTTTTCAGTTACCAAGTCACCGAAAGTTTTTTCACCAGCAGAGACGAAGTCAGGTTTTACAAAGAGGTTACGAACGGCACGAGGAGCACCTTCTTTACCATTGATTTGTGCTGAGTAAGAAGTACGGTCAAAGGCAAAGTTCAAGGCCTGACGGAAGTCTTTGTTAAGAAGGGCCTTCTTAGTAGAAGTCTTCTCTTCATCAGTTGTCTTAGAAGTGTATTTGTAACCTTGACGGTCAATATTCACACCCAAACCACCAATACCAGGTCCTGATGGGGTGTAGAAGATATTTTCCTTGTAGGTTTCTTCTACTTTAGAGTAGTTTGAACTTGTTGGGTAAAGACGGGCATAGCTATAAGCTCCACTTGTAAAGTTACGTTCAATAGACTCTTGGTCTGAACCATCATAGTAAGCAAGTGTTACTTTATCAAGATGAACATTGTCTTTATCCCAGTATTGTTCATTTTTAGCGAACTCGATAGAAGACTTAGCAGTCAAACCTTTCAGCAAGAATGGTCCATTGTAAAGCAATGATGTAGGGTCAGTCGCTTTAGCAAAGTCAGATCCTTTTGATTTTTCAAATTCTTCGTTCAATGGCCAGAAGATTGAATAAGCCATCTTAGAGTTCCAGTATGGTTCAGGTTTGTTCAAAGTATACTCAAGAGTATAATCATCAACTGCCTTTACACCTACTGAAGAAAAGTCTTTATTGTTTCCAGCTTTATAGTCAGCTAGACCTTTAACTGAATCTTCTGCTAGATAAAGTGCTTCAGACTTGTTATCAGCTGCGTGTTTCAAGCCATTTACGAAGTCTTTCGCTGTCACTTCAGCATACTCTTCGCCATCTGATGTCATCCATTTGACACCTTTACGAATCTTGTAGGTATAAGTCAACCCATCTTTTGAGACTGACCAGTCTTCTGCAACTGCAGGAGTCAAATTCCCATATTTATCATTTGTAAAGAGACCATCGATACCATTTGAAGTGGCAATTTTGGTACTTTGTTTCCCTGAAATGAGGTAATCCAATGTTTCTGGGTCAGCTGAATAAACATAACCATAGGATTTTGGAGCTGTTGAATCAGATGATTTTGAAGAACCACAAGCAGCGAGAACGCCAGTTGCCAGCAAAGCAATCCCTGCTGTAACAAATACTCTACTTTTTTTCATGTATGTAACTCCTCTTAAAAAATTTAGGCTTATTGCCAATTATACCATAGATTTCTCAAAAAGTAAACGAATTTTCAGAATATTTAGGCGTGTAACCACAAAAAACTTTCATTTATCAAATTTTTCTATTCTTTGTTTGCTATCTATAGAATCAAAAGGGAAGTTAAGGCTCTATAAAGCCTGATTTTCAGATTTTCTCTCCCCATTTTTCCATCCAATCAGAAAGGGCAATCTTCTAAATTGGATTTTCGATTAAGAAACTATTGACGTAGAATCATTTTCAAGGTATAATATTAAACGTTGAGGCGGTATAGCCAAGTGGTAAGGCACGGCTCTGCAAAAGCTTGATCGTCGGTTCAAATCCGTCTACCGCCTTTCAATACCTGAAATAACAGGAATTAACCGAATGAAAAGCCCGTAAATCGGGCTTTTTTGTTTTTTTCTTCGGACAAATAAGGACAACTTTGAAAATCTTTTGGGACGAATAAAAAACAGTGACGAAAATCACTGTTTTACTCGGTTTCTTCTTCGGGTTCTATTTCGGTGATTTGAACTTTTACCTTGGTAACACGTCCATTTTTCACCTTATCATTGGTCAAGATAACCTGCTTGTTTTGACTGACCAGTTCATAACTGATTTTTTCAGTTGTTGGGATCGTACCAACACCCGTCAAATAATAACCGGCGATAGTATCCACATCGTCGCTTTCTAGTTCAACGCCAAAATAGTCGTTGAAGTCATTAAGATTCATGGTTCCTTGTGCAATATAGGTATCCTCACCGATTTGATGGACTTCGATTTCTGCTCTGTCCGTTTCGTCATCAATTTCGCCGACGATTTCCTCCAGGAGGTCTTCCAGAGTTACCAAACCAGCCATACCACCGTATTCGTCTAGTAAGATAGCCATTTGATTTTGGGTATTTCGAAGCTCTTTAAGGAGATCATCCACAAAGATAGTTTCAGGCACAAATAGTGGCGTTTGGAGGATTCGTTTCCAGACAATATTTTCAAAACCATCCGCATAGGCAGCGTTTAGCAAGCGCTTGGTATGAATCAAACCGATGACATTGTCCTTATCCCCATCATAAACAGGAATACGTGAGAAATTTTGCTTCAAAATACTTTCGATAATCGCCTTACTGTCATCCTGAATATCTACCATAAAGGCGTCTGTACGAGGCACCATTAGCTCACGAGCCATTAGTTCATCTAGAGAAAAGATCCCCTGTAGCATTTCAATCTCATCTGCATCCAGTGTTTCTTCACTATTGGTGAGCATGTACTCAATTTCATCTCGAGTCATTTTTTCATCCGCATCATCAAAGGTCATTGGCGTTAAACGACTCAAGAGATTGGTTGAAGCAGATAACAACCAGACAAAGGGACTGACAATTTTCCCCAAGCCAATAATGACTGGTGCGGTTCGGATAGCCAAGGTATCTTTCAGATTTAGAGCGATTCTCTTGGGATATAGTTCACCAAAAACAATAGAGATGTAGGTCAAGAATGCCAAAGAGAGGAAACTTGCAATGGCATAAGCTGTTTCTCCGTTCCCCATCCAAGAGGCAATTACTTGTCCAAGTGTATCTGCCAATTTTGCCCCTGACAAGATCGTGATCAAGGTGATACCGACTTGAATTGTTGATAAAAAGTGGTTAGGATTTTCAAGTACCTTTAACAAACGAATGTAACGTTTGTCTCCCTCTTCTGCCTTTTGTTCTACTCGGGAACGGTTTAGTGACACCATTGCCATCTCAGTGGCTGAGAAAAAAGCATTTAACAAGGTCAAGATAAATAATAATACAAACTGTAGCAACAAATTCTGACTGCTCGGGTCTTCCATAGTCCTTCTCCTAAAATAGTATCTTGTGTCCCATTATATCATAAAATCCATCAGGATTCACATTATTTTTCATTTAAACAACAGCTCCCCCCGTCTCTAGAAGACAAAGGAGCTATTTTTATTGTATCTATTGTTTCTAATCTGTCACTGTTACTTGCCCTGTTCGGTAATCAAGCTGGATTCCCTTTTGAACATTGGGGATTAGGACATTGAATTCCAATTCGCCATCTGAAGACTTGGCTTCGATTTGTGAAGCGGATGGAACTAGGTCCTCATTTGTCGCATAGTGGAGCGTCACCCGATAACGGACCCTCTTATTTTGGTCCAAGGCTTTTCTGACCAAACTCTCATAGTAGTTCTGACCTGTCGAATCTTCAGCCTGCGCTTGGTTAGCCCAAGCTGTCTGGACTGCAATATTCTTAGGATTGCTGGTAGAGGCATCAAAACCATCCAAACCACCTATCAAGGCATAGCCCAGCAGGTGTCCTCTATCGACTGCATGTGTGTAGGCTCCCTTTAGATTCTTAACCTGATGCCATCCTGGTGGCGTCCAAGAGGTGGATCCATTTCCTGTTTCTTCACGATTCTTATACTGCCGAGTCGCTTTGGATAAGATGGCATTGGCAACAGTTGGGACTGTTTCTTTTCCAACTGTCTTTGTTTTATTATCCGCATAGGGTTTGCTTGAAACCTTGGCATCTAGATTGGTTTTATTGCCATTGACAACAAAAGCCCCTGCTCCATTCCACTCGAGATCCCCCTTGATTTGGTTCTTTATCGACTCAGTTAAGACACTTTCAGCCAGCTCCTGACTGGGAGCTTCTGAAGCTTGTTTTTTCTGACTAACCTTAGTTCGAGGGCTATTTGATGCCGACTGCATCTGCTTGATATAATAGCTTCCAGCAGCCAAGAGTAAGAATAGAAGTAACCCTATCAAAGTCTGTCTTGTTTTTTTGTCCATTTTTCTCCTTATTTCTTTAGAAAAAGACTGGTCTCCCAGTCTAATTTCCTGTAAATTTGCTAATCAATTCCTGCCACTTTGCCGGAGACAAGATTGCCCATGGATCCTGTCCCTTTCCTAGGATACCATAACCAACCATCAAGCCGATTCCTAAAGCCAAAAAGCCTAGCAATAGTACGATAAAAATCAACAGTAAACGACGGAGTACATAGCGTAAGTTTTTATTCTTCTTCATCATTTGCCTCGATTCGCTGAATCTTCGCTCCTAGCTGAGCCAATTTCTCATGAAAACGGTAGTAACCTCTATCAAGGTGGACTAACTTACCGACAACTGTTTCTCCCTGCGCCACCAGACCTGTCAAAATCAAAGCAGCACTAGCGCGAAGATCCGTTGATAGAACTTCAGCCCCCTGTAAAGCCTGTCCTCCGACAATACGAGCTGTATCACGGATAATCTCCGAATGCAGGCCCATACGGCGCATTTCCTCTAAGTGTTGGAAGCGATTCTCAAACACCGTTTCCACCATGGTGGATTCCCCTTTTGCGACTGTCATCAGAGCTGTAAATTGCGCCTGCATATCTGTTGGGAAGCCTGGATGTGGTAAAGTTTTTACATGAACAGCCTTGAGGTTTTCAAGTTGAGAACGAACACGGATGCCTTCTGATTCCTCTGTCACTTCAACACCCATTTCAAGTAGTTTTGAGATTAAGGGGCGATTATGTTCCCAGACTGCATCACGAACGAGGACATCTCCGCCAGTCATAGCTGCAGCCACCATAAAGGTTCCAGCTTCGATACGATCTTGTACCACATTATGAGTTGTTCCATGGAGTTCCTCAACACCAGTCACTGTGATTGTTTCTGTACCGGCTCCCTTGACCTTGGCTCCCATTTCATTAAGGAGAATAGCGAGGTCAACAATTTCTGGCTCACGCGCAGCATTTTCAATGACCGTCACACCATCAGCTAGAGTCGCTGCCATCATGAGGTTTTGTGTTGCGCCAACACTAGGAAAGTCCATGTAGATATGAGCTCCATGCAGGCGTTCTGCCTTGGCTTCGATGTAACCAGCTGTCTGGCTAATCTTTGCCCCCATAGCTTCCAAACCTTTGAGGTGGAGGTCGATCGGACGACTCCCAATAGTGCAACCACCTGGCATGGATACCTTGGCGTGGCCTACGCGAGCAAGGATTGGTCCTAAGACAACGATCGATGCCCGCATCTTGCTGACATACTTGTATGGAGCTTCCTCCGTGATATCACCAGTCGCATCGACCTCGACAACATGAACTTCCTCATCAAAGTCCACCTTGGCATTCAGACCTCGAACCACTTGATTCATGGTGAAAACATCTGACAAGATTGGGACATTCTGCAAGACTGTCTTCCCCTTGCTTGCTAGAATAGTCGCTGCCAACAAGGGCAAGACTGCATTCTTTGCTCCCTCGATCGTCACACTCCCGACCAGACGATTATCTCCGCCTTGAACCACAATTTTTTCCATAGTTTTTCCTTTACTTTTGATTTTATAACAGTCCTCTAAGTGCTTCTTGCCACAGTTGGTACAAACTGATAAAGAATGAACTCAAGATGTAGCCCATTACAATACTAAAGAAGCCTACCAACAAACGAACTTTTTTTGTGTTAGTAGCGGTCACTTTTAAAACCTTTTCCCATCTCACAAGGTCCTTCAAAAGGTAAAAACTCAAATAAATAAAGAGTATATGACTACTTAGAGTGAATAATAATTGAACCATTTGACTATTATACCATCTTCTCTGCTTGCGCGCTAGTTTTCGATTTTTCTACGAATTAGGGATTCTTTTTGAGGTAATCAATCGCATCTTGTAAGGTTTTTACGGGAACGATTTTCATCTCTGTCTTGATGGTTTTAGCAGCTTCTAAGGCTGTTTCATAGTTGCTTTTCGCATTGGGATCTGCTTTTTTCGCTTCCTCGGTGACTGGATTGTCAGGAGCAAAAAAGATGTTGGCTCCCTGACGAGAGGCTGCAACTACTTTTTTGTCAATTCCACCAATATCGCCAACATTTCCATCGCGATCAATAGTTCCCGTTCCCGCAACGATGCGGCCATTACGAAGTCCTGGATCTGCTATCTGGGTGTAAATAGCGAGGCTAAACATGAGACCTGCACTTGGACCCCCGATACCAGCTGTTGAAAAGCGAATTGGAACATCACTGGTCACTTCCGTACGGTCAATTAAACCAATCCCAATCCCGTTTTTCCCGTTTTCAAGAGTGATAATTTTACCTTCAGCAGTCTTGACTCTTCCGTCTTCTTCGTAGGTTACCTTGACTGGATCCCCTAGTTTTTGAGAGTTGACATAATCAATCAGGTCTTTTGAACTGTCAAATGTTTTGTCATTAACAGCCGTCACGGTGTCTGCTATGTTCAGAATGCCCTTAAAAGTTGAATTTTCTGTCACGGTCAAGACATAGACTCCCAGGTACTTGAGTTCTATATCCTTGCCAGCCGTCTTCAAGCCTTGATACTTGGCCATGTTTTGAGAAGTTTGCATGTAGAACTGATTGATCCGCATAAACTCTGCATCAGTAGAGCCACCCGTAGTCTCCTGAGCGCTTCTAATATCCGTGAAAGGTGTTAACCAAGCATAGACAAGATGCGACAGGGTTGCATGTCGAATCCCAACTGTCACAAACTGGTAAGCTCCTGCTTCTGTGTCTTCTGTTTCATTGACTTTTAAAACTTGACGAATATCTTCCGCTCCACCTGGAACTTCTATGTAGTATGGTAAAGGTACTACAAAGGCTAAAAAAGTCAATACTAGTGCTAGGATGACATATAAGGGCCATCTAGTTTTTTTCTTCATGTTCTAATTCCTCCACAACACTGTTTGGGACATATTGCTGAATCTCCTGACAAAACTTCAGGAGCTCTCTCACGGCTGACGAGCTAATATAGAGATGCTCTGGGCGACTATGTAGGTAGACAGTCCCGATTTCTGGAGCCAGTTGATAATTGTAGTAGTCAAAACTAGCCTCATATTGCAAGTCTGTAGCATTCCGCAAACCACGGACAAGAGTTTTAGCTCCCAATCTTCTTGCAACATCAACAACTAATTGGTCGTGAGAAGCTATTACCTCTACATTATCTAAATGCGCCACAGCTTTTTCGACTGCCCGTTTGCGATTTTCAACAGGGAGAAAACCTTGTTTGTGGGGATTGTAGAACACCCCGACATAGAGCTTATCAAAGAGTTTGCTGGCGCGTTCAATGATATCCAGATGTCCATTTGTCATCGGATCAAATGATCCTGTAAATAATCCAATTTTATCTGACATAGACTGTCACCTTACTAATCCCATATATTTTTTCCTTCCAGATGCCTAAGCAGGCGATTTCTTCTGGAAGTTCTACAGACTTATCGGTTTCGCAGACGACCATGACTTCTTCAGAGAAGAGATTTCTTTCCGCCATTTTTTCGATATCTGCAACGATTTGTTCCTTGGCATAGGGAGGATCTAAAAAGACCATGTCAAAGGGACCTGTAACTTGCTCCAAAGCACGCTCAGCTTCCATCTTTAAGAGCTGAAATTTAGAAACTTCTTTGGTCATTTGGATATTTTCAGCGATGATAGCTTGTGCCTTTCGATCCCGTTCCACTAAGACAGCATGGGACATCCCTCTTGACACAGCTTCAATAGACAGACCGCCACTGCCAGCATAAAGATCCAAGACACGACCACCCTCAAAATAGGGGCCTATCATGTTAAAGATAGCTCCACGCACCTTATCTGATGTCGGCCTCGTCGTCTTGCCTTCTAGCGTCTTGAGGGGACGCCCTCCGTAGATTCCTGATACGATTTTCATACCGTTTATTATACCAAATTATAGGCAAAAAGAGAAAGAAAACCGAACCTTACGGTTCGATTCCCTACAAGATATTTTCATAAGTGTCGCGGACTTCTTGAGGCCAGACACTGGTCTGAACCTCTCCGATGTGTTTCTTACGAAGAAGGAACATGGCCATCCGAGACTGTCCGATACCCCCACCGATTGTCAATGGGAAAAGGCCGTTAAGCAGAGCCTTATGCCATTCCAACTCAAGACGATCTTCGTCTCCTGTAAGGGCAACTTGGCGACGAAGCGTGTCTTCATCTACCCGAATCCCCATTGAGGAAAGTTCAAAGGCACATCCAAGAGATTCATTCCAAACCAGAATATCCCCATTCAGTCCCTTGTAGCCATTCTCAGACTCTGTTGTCCAGTCATCGTAGTCAGGTGCGCGGCCGTCATGAGGTTTCCCGTCAGGCAACTCGCCACCAATACCAATCAAGAAGACTGCACCAAACTCTTTACAGATTGCGTTTTCACGCTCTTTCGGTGTTAGATCTGGATAGCGTTCCACCAACTCTTCCGTATGGATAAAGGTAATCTGTTTTGGCAAGATAGATTCAATATCATAGCGTGCTTCTACTGCCAGCTCTGTCAGACGAATAGCCTTATAAATCTTTTCAACGGTTTCTTTGAGATAGGCGATATTACGTTGTCCATTTGGAATCACTTTTTCCCAGTCCCACTGGTCTACATAAACAGAGTGGGTTGCATCCAGCGAATCTTCGTCTGGACGAAGAGCCTTCATGTGAACAAACAGACCCTCACCTTCACCGAAACCAAAACGAGCCAAGGTGTGGCGTTTCCATTTGGCAAGTGAGTGAACGACTTCATAGGTTTCATCTGGAATCTGCAAAACCTTGACAGATACTGGATGTTCGACACCGGACAGGTTGTCCTGCATACCATCGCCGACCTTGCTCAAGATAGGTCCCTGAACTTCCACGACTTCTAGTTTATCTTTCAAATACTGGGTAAAGGTGTTTTTAACAAAAGAAATTTCTTCTTGCTGATGAATAAAGCTTTTCTTCATAACTACTCCTAAAAAATTAATTAAAAGCATTATACACCTATTTTCAAGAAAAGGAAAGAGTAAATAAGAAAAAGTCAGCGCTCTTTAGAACACTGACTCTGTCATTCATTAATCGTTTCGACCAAAGATTCGTAAGATGCTAAGGAAGAGGTTGATAAAGTCTAGGTAGATGCTGAGCGCCATTGAAATGACCCAACCTGTCGCTACTTGCCCTCGTGACTGCTCATAAACATAGCGAATCTTTTGGTTGTCCCAAGCAATCAAACCTGAGAAGACCAAGACCATGGCAATACTAATCATGTAGTCAAAGAAACCACTAGCTAAGAAAATATTCACAATCATGGCAATGATGAGACCAACAAGCGCCGCCATCAAAGCTCGTCCCATTCCACTCAAATCCTTCTTGGTGAAAATCCCGATTGCCGCCATGACAAAGAAGAGAAGGGCGCTGGATACAAAGGCTGATAATACGGTTCCCGGTGTATAGAAGGCTACGACAAAACTAAGTGTGAAGCCATTTAAAACAGAATAAATTAAAAATACTGGGAGAGCCGCTGGACTATTTTTTGCAGCCATACTACTTGCAACAAAGACCAGACCAAGTTCTGCAAAAGTTGCAATCATCAACCAGAGACGACCATGCATTAAAAAGTAGACCAATTGGGACTGAAAGACTGTCAACATCAAAGCTGACACGAGAGCTGACAGACCAATCCCAAGTCCCACAAAGGCGTAAACCTTAGCATAAAATTGATTAAGACCTGAACGTTCTTGAATAATCGTTTGATTCATAATCTTTCTCCTTTTCTCTAAAAGTATACTTTGATTATAACAAAGTTTTTAAAATTTAGCTAAAATAAAACATCAAAATGCCTGCGGCAACTGCCACGTTGAGACTCTCTGCCCGACCTTTCATGCCTATATGAACCAGCTGATCAGCACTCTCAGCCATGACAGAACTAATCCCCTGTCCTTCATTTCCCATAACTAAAACAAAGTCTTCTAAGGGAGAAAGGTCACGATAATCCTCGGAATCTCTTGATAAGGTCGTTGCCAGAATGAGCAAGTTGCTCTTTTTTGCCTCTTCTACAAAGGTAGAAACAGACATCCTATAAATAGGCAAATGAAAATGACTTCCTTGCATGGAACGTAGGGTCTTAAGACTGTAGATATCCGCTGACTTGTCTGAAACAATGACTCCTGTAAAACCTGCCGCATCCGCAGTCCGAATCATGGTGCCCACATTACCTGGATCTTGGACATCTTCTAAAAATAGATACTTGCCCTGACGAAAATCAGGCAGCCCCTCTTCTTCTTTTTGAATCACTGCAACAATCCCTTGAGGAGTTTGCGTATCTGCCAAATCTAGCAAAATCTCCTCTGAAACCCAGATAGTTTGAGGGAAAGCAGCTAGCTGATCTCGGTAACTTTCTAGAGCAAAAATCTTCTCAATCGTCACTCCAGCTTGAACAGCTTCTTCGAATAAGTGCCAACCTTCAATCAAATAGGCAGACTTTCGATATTTTTTTTGATGCAATTTCTTGGCATTTTTTACCACTGAATTGGCTTTTGAGGTTATAATAGTCATAGAAACATTATAACACAATCAAAGGGGTTTAGTATGCAAAAGGTTAGAATGATTGCCCAAGGCAGGGTGCAGGGTGTTGGTTTCCGTTGGGGTGTTGTTACTCTAGCGCTTGAAATCGGTGGCATCACTGGTCGTGTCTGGAATAACGACGATGGTACAGTAGAAATTCTCGCTCAGGCAGAGTCCTCCGCCACTATGGCAAAATTTATCCAAGAAATCCGTAAAGGACCAACGCCTTTTTCAAAAGTTACCTATCTAGATGTGCAAATGAGCAACTTTTCATCCTATTCAGACTTCAAAGTCGCAAATTAGGTCTCCAGAACTATTGTATATTTGAAAAAAAAACAGTAGAATAGAAAGGTATAATTTTTAAAGAAGGAATGAAAACATTGAAATCTATTAAACGTTTTGCCCTCTCTGCTATGGGAGTGACTATGCTACTCGTCTTGACAGGCTGTGTCCAAGTAGACAAAGCAACAGGACAACCGACTGGATTTATCTGGAACACCATCGGAGCGCCTATGGCAGAGGCCATCAAATATTTTGCCAATGATATGGGACTTGGTTTTGGGATGGGGATTATCATCGTAACCATTATCGTTCGTTTGATTATCTTGCCACTCGGTATCTACCAATCCTGGAAGGCGACGCTTCACTCTGAAAAGATGAACGCCCTCAAACACGTGCTTGAACCACATCAAACCCGTCTCAAAGAAGCAACAACTCAGGAAGAAAAACTTGAGGCTCAACAAGCTCTCTTTGCTGCTCAGAAAGAACACGGTATCAGCATGCTAGGAGGCGTCGGATGTTTCCCTATCTTGCTCCAAATGCCTTTCTTCTCTGCTATCTACTTTGCTGCCCAACATACTGACGGGGTCGCAGGATCTAGCTTCCTCGGTATTGAACTAGGATCACCAAGCATGCTCCTCGTAGCCTTTGCAGGTATTCTTTACTACCTCCAATCAATCCTCTCGCTTCATGGCGTAGAAGACGAGATGCAAAGAGAACAGCTTAAGAAAATGATCTACATGAGCCCACTCATGATTGTGATCTTCTCACTTTTCTCACCAGCCAGTGTAACGCTATACTGGGTTGTCGGTGGTTTTATGATGATTCTTCAACAGTTTATCGTCAACTATGTCGTTCGTCCAAAACTTCGTCAAAAAGTACGTGAAGAATACGAAAAGAACCCTCCGAAAGTCAGCCCTTCTGCAGGTGCAAGAAAAGATGTGACTCCTAAGCAGACTCAAGCGATCACGACCAATAAGAAAAAGAAAAACCGCAACTCTGGCAAACAACGATCTAGATAAGACTCAAAAGGCTTAGCTGAAAGGCTAAGTCTTTTTGCATCACAAAAGCCCGATGTTTCCATCAGGCTTCTTTTTATCCATGTACACGTTTCATATAGTCTTGGTAACTTTCTGTATCCATGAGTTCCTTGGCATTCTTAACACGGTCTGCTGTTGGAGGTTTTACCCCTTCGAGCGAATAGGGAATACCAAGTTCACGCCATTTGAACTCACCCATAGTGTGATAAGGAAGAATTTCAAACTTATCAACATTTTTGAGGGTCTTGACAAACTTACCGAGTTCGATCAAGTCCTCATCTCTGTCCGTCAAACCTGGAACCAGCACGTGGCGAATCCAAACAGGTTTTCCAATATCTGATAGATACTGGGCACAGGCCAAGATATTTTTATTGGTTTGGCTAGTAACGATCTTGTGCTGTTCTTCATTGATTTCCTTGATATCCAGAAGAACCAAGTCTGTCACCGCCATGAGTTTATTAAACTTTTCGAGATAACGTGGTTTGTTACGGAACGGAAGGGCACAGGTATCCAAGGTACAGTGGATTCCTTTTTCCTTGGCCTTGGTAAAGAGTGCAATTAGGAAATCGATCTGTAAGAGGGCTTCTCCTCCACTGACAGTGATTCCTCCCTTGTCTCCCCAGAAACCACGGTAGCGAAGGGCTTCTGTCAAGACATCGTCTACTGTCCGTTCGCGTGATTTATTGGTCTCCATAGCCCATGTATCAGGGTTATGACAGTACTGGCAACGCATGTGACAACCCTGCAAAAAGACAATGAAACGAATCCCAGGGCCATCTACCGCCCCAAAACTCTCTGTCGAATGCACCATTCCTGTCACTTGTCCATAGTCAATTGTTTCTTCAGACATACCGTCACCTTCCTTGAAACCGTTTTATAGTTTTATTATATCACGAGTAAGATGAAAAACAAGGTTTTTTTGTCTATTTTTTAGAAAGCAATCTGTTTTTCACTTTCATTTTCAATTTCTTTTAATGATCCGATTCAAAATCAAAACCATACAAGGTTGCGAAATAGTCCTCAGGACGCTCTGCACGGCGGATTTGGCGAGCTTTGCCTTCTTCGGTATAGAGGATTTCTGCAGAACGCAGTTTGGCATTGTACTGGTAACCCATGGAGAATCCATGGGCACCTGTATCATGAATCACCAGCAAATCACCTATTTCTGTATGAGGCAGTTCGCGATTAACAGCAAATTTATCATTGTTTTCACAGAGTGAACCAACCACATCTACGACCTCCACTGGTCCGTCTGGTTTCGTCAGATTGCTGATATGATGATAGGCGCCGTACATGGCTGGGCGCATGAGATTGACAGCTGAGGCATCCACACCCAGATAGGTACGGTAAGTTTTTTTCTTATGAGTGACTCTTGTGACCAGAACTCCGTGAGGTGCCAGCATAAAGCGGCCCAATTCAGTGAAAATCTTGACCTGACCAAGACCTGCTGGCGTAAGGACTTCTTCATAAACCTTACGCACACCCTCACCAATCACAGCAATATCATTTGGCTTCTGGTCTGGACGATAGTTGACACCGATTCCGCCAGAAAGATTGATAAAGTCCAGCGAAATGCCCAACTTTTCCTTGATTTCCACAGCTAATTCAAAGAGCTGACGGGCCAACTCTGGATAGTAGAGATGGGTCACGGTATTGGATGCTAGGAAGGAGTGAATCCCAAAGATCTTGGCTCCTTTTTCCTTCAAAACAGCAAAGGCTTCAAAGAGTTGATCCTTGGTCATGCCAAACTTGGCCTCCCCAGGATTGTCCATGATATCTGTTCCTAGCTCAAACACTCCACCTGGATTGTAACGACAAGAGATGATTTCTGGAATGCCTACAGCTCGCTCCAGATGCGCAATGTCTTCAAAGGCATCCAAGTTAATAGTTGCACCTAATTCATGGGCATAAGCGTAGTCTTGGTCTGGGGTATTGTTAGAAGAGAACATAATCTCAGAACCGGGGAAATCCAGTTTGTGGCTCATCAGGAGCTCTACATAACTAGAACAGTCCACACCACAGCCTTCCTCTTTGAGGATTTTCAAGATGGCTGGTGTTGGGGTGGCCTTAACTGCAAAATATTCCTTAAAGCCCTCGTTCCAGGAAAAAGCTTGGTTGACCGCTCTTGCTTTCTCGCGAATTCCCTTCTCATCATACAAGTGAAAAGGAGTCGGGAACTCTGCAACAATCGTTTCCAAATCTTCTCGGCTGATAAATGGTATTTTCATAAGCTTCCTTCTATTCTGTTTGCAAAGAAAGGCTGGGACAATCGTTCCAACCTTTAGTTCTATCTCTTATTTGTCTTCGTCAAAGATATTGCCAATCTCGACATCGATGGATTGGTTCTTGACATCAATATTGGTTACTTTCAAGAGTGACTTGTAATCAAACTGCTTTTCACGTTCTTCTTGGGCATTGTCTGCAAAGACTGCGACACCAGCTAGTTCAGAATCGAACTCACGCAAGAGACTAATCATCCCGTTGACAGTTCCTCCGCCTTTCAAGAAGTCATCCACAATCAAGACACGACTGCCTGCCTTGAGACTGCGTTTTGAAAGGAACATTTTTTCAATGCGGTCACCACTTGATCCTGATACATAGTTTACGCTGACAGTTGAACCTTCAGTAATTTTCAAATCACGACGCACAATGACAAATGGAACATTGAGGACATTGGCAACTGCATTTGCAAGCGGAACACCCTTAGTCGCTACTGTCATAACCGCATCGATTTTTTGGTCCATAAAACTCTTGGCAATGATACGACCAATATTTTTCAAAATGGCAGGTGTACTGAGCAAATCAGATAGGTAGATGTAGCCACCTGGCAAGATACGGTCGCTTTCTGAAAGCTTATCACGCAAGTCTGCGATCATTTCTTTAGCTTCATGGCTAGAGATGGATGGTGTAAAGATAACGCCACCACCTGCCCCAGTCACTGTCTGGATATGGCCGATTTCGATTTCCTCAAAGGCACGCTTGATAATCACGATGTCCTCTGAGATAGATGATTTAGCTGATTCGTACTTTTCCGCAAAGGTATTGAGACTGGTTAGTTTGTATGGATTATTAATCAAATAGTTGGAAATGACAACCATTCGATCACTTCTTCTTAATTTCATTTTTATTTACCATTCCATTTAATTTTGATATTTTATCCATTATACCACATTCACATAAAAAAACGAACATTATTGTGTAAAAAATGCTCGTTTTTCTTAAATTATTAATCTAAATCTGGTTTATAGAAGGAACGATTGTCCATGGCGAAGATTTTGTTGGTCATTTCTCCTTTATCCACCAAAGCAAGAGCTGTTGTCATCATCATCATGCTGGCATCGAGATTATCGATCATATGAATGATTTCAGCTTCCATCACACGAGGACGAACAGGACTACCATACTCGAGTAATCCATGGTGACTGAGGATAACATGGCGCAGTAGTACCACTTCTTCTCTGCTATCATCTATACCAAGCTCCATGACTGCCTTAGTGATTTCGCTATCGATTAGGGCGATATGTCCGATAAGATTGCCTCGCACAGTGTACTCAGTCTGATCAGGACCACTGAGTTCTAAAACCTTGGCCAAGTCGTGCAACATAATCCCGGCATAGAGCAGGCTCTTATTGAGCTGAGGATAGATCTCGCTAATGGCATCTGCCAAGCGCACCATGGTTGCCGTGTGAAAAGCCAAACCCGTTTCAAAGGCATGATGGTTGGTCTTTGCAGCTGGATAGGAGTAGAATTCCTTATCATACTTGGTGTAGAGACTGCGAACGATACGCTGCCAGACAGGATTTTCTATCTTGAAAATCATTTGCGACATGTAGTCTCGGATTTCCTTGACATCGACCGGTGACTTGACCTTGAAATCAGCCGGATCGTTGGGTTCGCCAGGCTGAGGCAGTCGGAGAGTAATTTGATTGACTTGAGGAGTATTATTATAAACTTCTCTGCGCCCTTTCATGTGGACTACTTTCCCTACGGTAAAGGCCTCAATGTTATGAGGCTGGGCATCCCAGAGTTTTCCTTCAATCTCACCACTATCGTCTTGAAAGGTAAAGGCTAGGTAGTTTTTCCCAGCTCTTGTCTGTCTCAGGTCAGCTGATTTGATTAGGTAAAAGCCTTCAAACAGCTCATCTTTTTTCATGTGACTAATCTTCATATTCTTCCTCATCTTCTTGGAAATGGAGTAAATCAAGCGCAGGCTCACCTTCTGATAACTCAATGTGACGGAGCGTCCGCTCAATAGCTGTGGTGCGACGGTTTAATAATTCATCAATATTGCCAGAGGCATGTTGGAGATGTTTTTGCGCCTTGACCAAAATTCCCCCGAACTTGCCAAACTCGGTCTTAACGCTAGCAAGAGTCTTGCTAATATGGTCGGCACTCTTTTGGATATTGAGAGTTTTGAAGCCAACTGATAGGGAGTTGAGCAGAGCTGACAGGGTACTTGGACCTGCGACAATAATCTGCTCCTCCCGTCTCAAATCATCAAAGAAGATAGGGTTGCGGACAATCTCTGAATAAAGACCTTCTGTCGGAACAAACAAGACTCCAAAATTAGTTGTCCGAGGTGGAGCTAGATACTTGCTCTTGATATCCTTGGCGAAACGCTTGACACCTGCTAGGAGTGACTTACGGCAACGTTCGATTTCATCCTTATCACCTGCTTCATAGGCTTCTTCTAAGCGGTAATAATCTGCCAGTGGAAACTTGGAGTCAATCGGCAGATAGACAGTTTCCTGATCGCCTTGCCCAGGTAACTTGATGGCATACTCCACTCGTTCACTGGAGTTTTCAACCGTTGCGTATTCTCGTTCGTACTGGGCAGGCGTCATGATGTCCTCGATGATTTGGCCCAGTTGCAATTCACCCAGAATGCCTCGCGTCTTGGTTCCTGAGAGAACCTTGTTGAGGGCTCCGACATCACGGGCAACTGTCTGCATTTCTCCAAGGCCACGATTGACAGACTCCAGTTGCTTGGAAACTGTCTCGAAGGATGCTTGCAAGCGTGTCTGCAAGGTCTTTTCCAGTTTTTCCTCGACCGTTTGGCGCATTTGCTCCAAGCGTTGCTCATTTGATTCCTGCAGGGCTTGAAGACGTTGGTCAGTCTTGTCTCTAGTTTGGAGGAGATTCTCATTCATCTCCTGTCTAACTTGAGTCAGGCCTTGGTGCAACTCCATTCGCACTTCTTGCAAACGGTCGCTGACAGCCACTTCCAAATCTTTTTGACCTAGCTGGTTGACTTGTCTGGCTTGTTCAAAGCGATAATCCAGTTGATCTGAAAGATTGTCTGCCTGATCCTCCAAGCTCTTGGCTAGGTACTTGTCTTGCTTATCCTGCCTTTGCCAAATCAGAAAGAGTCCAGCTAGGTTGGCAATTAATAATAGTAGTAATACAGTCTCCATCCTACCTCCTGTCCTTGCTATGCAGCACGACGACATAGCCTTCTGGGCAAGTTACCGAAACTTCCCTATCTATATATTCGTTAGAAGCGTATACTTTTTTAAAGAAAAAATTTTCCTCTGTCAACTCATACTTGGCACCAAGAATGGTCAGCTGGCTATCCCGAACTGGCATAAAGGCTAGATAATCGTAGTCTGAACGAGGCTCTAGCTGACTGGTCCCTTCTGGACAATAGGCAATCACATTTTGCCCATCCTCAATCGCTATCTGGCGCATATAGGGTGCCAACTTGGGATTGCTAGGCAGAAAGACATTGGCCAGCATGTGGTCGATCCGACCACCCAAAGCCCCAAAAATAGTCACCTGAGCCTGGGGATTTTGCTCAAAGATGGTTAAAAGAGCCAATTCCAGATCTGTGTCATCCTTTTCTGGCTGGGCTTGGACAAAATGCTGGGCACGTTTTTGAATCACCTGACGTTCGTCTGCAGTCACCGAATCAAAATCTCCAACTGCTAGAGCCAGAGGCAGATCTTCTTCCAAGACCCAGAGCGAGCCTCGATCCACACCGACAAAGCTATCAAAATCCGTCCGATAATGCCCACGGTCTCCGCCTGCAAAAACAGCAACCCTAGTCCAGTTGTTTTCTGAGAGTTTGCACTCGTTCATTGACATCTCCCTTAAAGACATAGGATCCTGCTACAAAAACGGTCGCTCCAGCTTCTTTGGCTTGAGCAATAGTTTGATCATCGATTCCACCATCAACTTCTATCTCAAAGTTCAGGCCTTTTTCCTCACGAAGGGCAACCAACTCACGAACCTTGTCCATGGTTTCAGGCAGAAAAGCTTGACCACCAAAACCAGGATTAACCGTCATGACCAAGACTTGATCAACTAGGTGAAGGACATGCTTAATTGCCTCGACAGGCGTACCAGGGTTAATGACGACCGAAGGTTTAACACCGAGAGAGCGAATTTTTTGGAGGGCACCATGAATATGAGGCGTTGCTTCCACATGAATACTGATGATGTCTGCACCTGCACGCGCAAAGTCTTCTAGATGATGCTCAGGATTTTCTACCATCAAGTGGCAGTCAAAGACCATCTTACTATGAGGACGAAGGCTTTCAACCACACCTGCACCAAAACTGATTTGTGGTACAAAGTGACCATCC
This sequence comes from Streptococcus oralis subsp. dentisani, assembly GCF_003944205.1. Taxonomy (GTDB): domain Bacteria; phylum Bacillota; class Bacilli; order Lactobacillales; family Streptococcaceae; genus Streptococcus; species Streptococcus oralis_BH. The sequence continues at coordinate 148,235 of NZ_RJPH01000003.1, read as the reverse complement.
ATGATATCGATATGGGCATACTCTGCCCCAGTTGCTTCTAGGCGTTTGATTTCACGTTCAAAGTTGGCATAATCTGCTGCCAGAATTGACGGAGCAATCTTGTATTGAGACATAGGTTTCTCCTTATTTTGGAATTTTTTTGCTGACTTTTTTATAGGTCTCTCTGCGATTTTCAATTTCACTGAGGAATTGCAAGTAGTTGTCAAAACGGAAGGACGCAATGATACCCTCTTCGACAGCTGGCTTGACTGCACAGGACGGCTCATGAGTATGGGTACAAGTACGAAACTTACAGTCTCGACTGACACTGGCAATCTCTGGAAAGGCCTGATTGAGGTCTTCAGCCGTTGACGCTTCATAATCCAGTGATGAAAATCCCGGCGTGTCAGCGATTTTACCTCCATTAAGGTTGTAAAAACTAACAGCTCGAGTGGTATGGCGACCGCGACCCAGACTATCTGAGATTTCACCTGTTTCGAGATTGAGGTCTGGTGCGATTTTATTGAGAAGGGTTGACTTCCCAACACCTGTCTGCCCCATAAAGACTGTCACTTTGCCTGTCAACAAAGGTAGGAGTTCCTCTTTACTAGTCACAAAGTCATAGCCGATGTCACCATAAGTCTGTTCATAAAAATCCAGTTCTCCCCTATCTTCCAGCAAGTCCATTTTAGAAATATAAACAATAGGATGGATGCCCTTGTGTTCTAAAAGAACCAAGAAACGATCCAGCAAATTGCTGTTGAAGTCCGGTTCCTTGACTGACATGATCACCACAGCTTGGTCAATATTGACAATAGGCGGACGGACCAGACTGTTTTTCCGTTCGTGAATCTTGAGAATGTAGCCTTCTGAATTTTCCTCGGCAGAGAAATCTACCCAGTCCCCAACGTAGGGTGTATGACCTTTTTTGCGGAAATTCCCACGCGCACGTGTCTGATAGACTTGGCCATCACTCTCCACATAGTAGAAACCTGCCAAGGCTTTAATGATTTGTCCCTGCATCTTAAAGCCCTTGTCCTTTAAGCGCATCTGCTAGGCTGGCAAATTCTGCCAAACTGAGAGCTTCTCCACGTACACTTGGTGACAAACCTGCTTGATCCAAAGCCTTGCTCAACTTTTCCTTGACTTCTTCAGTCTTCCCAAAATAACCTGTCAGGTTATTCCACAAGGTCTTGCGACGATGAGTGAAACTAGCCTTGGAAACCTTAAAGAAGAAGTTCTCATCTTTCACTGCTACAGCTGGATTTGGACGGCGCACCATTTTCAAGATGGCTGAGTCCACATTTGGAGCTGGCACAAAGACCGTACGAGGCACGATGAAGGCAACCTTAGCTGTCATATAATACTGCACAGCGATCGACAAACTACCATAAGCCTTAGTATTTGGCTGTGCTGAGATGCGATCCGCCACTTCTTTTTGCATCATGACGACAAACTCACTAAAGGGAATGCCACTCTCGATCAAGTGCATGAGAATAGGAGTCGTGATATAGTAGGGCAAATTGGCAACTACCTTAATCGGCAAGTCAGGATTTTTGAAATTCTGGATATGTTGCGCCAAATCGACCTTGAGAATGTCCTCGTTGACTACAGTAACATTGTCAAAATCACGCAGGGTATCTGCTAAAATCGGTACCAAACGGTGATCAATCTCAAAGGCCATGACTTCTGCCGCACGCTCAGCCAAAAATTCTGTCAAGGCACCAATCCCTGGCCCGATTTCGATGACATTAACCTGGTCATCAATCTCAGCCGTATCCACGATTTTTTGAAGGATATTGGTATCCGTCAGGAAATTTTGTCCAAAGGACTTTTTAAAAGTAAAACCGTGACGCTCCAGCACTGCCTTGGTCACGCTATAATCTGCAATTCTCATCTATTCTCTTTTCTATTTATTAGCTAAAAATAATATATAAAACCCACATAATTACTAGTGCCAACAAAATCCAAAACACTAAAAGAACACGAGACTTGTTCCCTTCTGAATCAGCTCCAGTCGTATCTAGCACTTTCTTATCTTCTTGGGGGTTCATTTTCTTCAGTTCATCCTGATAGGCAACCGAATCTACAATATTGTCTTCTGGCAATAATTCTGAAGCATAATAATCAGGAAAGCCCATAGCAAGACCAATTAAGTTCTTTTCTGTCACAGAAAAATCTAAATCTTTGGGTTGATTTTCCCGAATAGCTCGTATATTTTTTAACAGTTTATCAGAAACAACAGACACTTGGTCCATAAAAACAACATCTAAAAGATCAAATCCGAGCACATCACCGTCTTTGACATTTGCAAGAATATAACGGACAAAGTCATCATATAGTTGCACGGATTGCGGGGCATTCTCTTCTAAAAAAGATCGGTTTTTGAGGGCATTCTGCTGGAATTTTTCAATAGAAAGCAAGATATCTACATTCTGCTCTTGGTAAAATCTTTCTGCTTGCTCTTCATCTTCTTCCAGTTTTTCTGCTGTTTCCCAGAGAGCAATCGGAGCTTTTAAATCTTCTTCATCCCAAAACAATTGCCAAAAATAGGGTATTGTGTAAATTCCCTCTGTTAGAATACGGGCTTCATCTCCGTTTTTTAAGTAAATATAACTTCTATTTGCCATATCATTTCCTTTCACAATCTTTGAAAAAGGTTAGTGGTTCAAGTAGGATGTAGATAAAACTATAAAGTTTCCAATTTTTCATGCCCAATCGAAAACCTAGACTTCATTTAAAAAGATGTTTCATAAAAGCACCAAGGGACGATAACAATACATGACCAGTTCAACCTCGGTCAGGACATCATCTGCAATTCTCATTTATTCTCTTTTCTAATATAGTATGCTTCCGGGGTATAATGATAGAGCAAAACAAATAAGGGAATCTCAGTAATTCCTTCCAGCATCTCTTTTAAGACCGCATCTGGATGGATAATCTCTCGTGTTTTGGTGAAATAAACACCTTGTTCCCCATTTCGATTACGGAGTTCCCAAGCGACATTGTTTCCTTGAACAGACGGCAAATAACGTTCCCTTTCTAGAAAGTCAAAAAAATCTTTCACTGTCATATCTTCAGGAATCTCAAATTCTATCTCATGGGGCAGTACATCATCCCCCATACACACAGACTCTCTGTCAACTTGTATTTTCATTTCAATCTGTCCTTATAAGTTTCTATTTGAACGCTATCAAAATAAATATAAGTACCTCTATTGTAACACATTCCCTTTGTATTTTTGAGCTATCTAGCTATTATCATAACTTTCCATAGCCTCTTCCACTTCTGCCAAGGTTATCCCAAACAACTCTAAGCGCTTGAGGAGTTGTTTGCCGTTGGAATAGCCGATGCGGAGCTGTTCGCCTAGATACTCTCTGCGCCTACGACTATCTGCTCCTGCTAGAAAACCTAGGCGAATCAAGTCACCACGACTGATGTCAAACTCGTTCTCGTTTTCAAATTGCTCTGTCACCTGAGCCAGCGCTGCTTTTAGATCTTCATAGCTGGCGTGTTCAATTCCCAGAGAACGTCCTTTGGTCTTGGACTTGGGAACCGCTTCATCTCGCTTGAGAAAGGCATGCTGTACTGTTGGAATGGCCGTCATAATCATGCGCCGAATGCGCTCCCCATTAAAATCTGGATCTGTAAAGACAATGACTCCATGCAATTCATGCAGGCGCTGAATGCGTTCTATATCCTGGTCATTTATTGCGGAACCTCGTGTCTCATAGGTTTCCACGTCAAAGTAACGTTTGAGATTGGCCGTGTCATCACGCCCTTCAACCACGATAACTTGGGAAATTTTTTCTTTCATCACTTGCTGTCCAATCCAAAGATACGCTCTGCATTTGCAGTCGTTGCTGCTGCTAATTCCTCGGTCGTCATCCCACGCAAGTCGGCAATAAAGTTCACCACATAACGTGTGTAGGCTGTTTTATTCTCACGGCCACGTTTAGGAACAGGAGCCAGGTAGGGGGCATCCGTCTCTACCAAAATCTTATCTAAAGGAAGCTCTCTAGCAGCTTCTTGGATATCCGTTGCTTTCTTAAAAGTCACCACTCCTGAGAAAGAAATGGTCATACCAAGCTCGACAAACTTCTCAGCCCACTCGAGAGAGCCTGAAAATGAATGCATAATCCCACCACGAGGACCAACGCCCTCGCTCTTGATAATCTCATAAGTATCTTTTAGCGCATCACGAGTGTGGACCACAAAAGGCAAATTCAAATCCTTAGACAGCTGAATCTGACGACAAAAAACCTGTTTCTGCACTTCCTTAGTTGCTGTCATCCAATGGTAGTCCAAACCAATCTCACCTAAAGCAACAACCTTGGGATGTTTTAGCTTTTTAAGCAAGTAAGCTTCGACCTCGTCTGTGTAAGTCCCTGCTTCCGTTGGATGCCAGCCAATAGTTGCGTAGAGTTGCTCATACTCATCTGCCAACTCTAGGGCTCGTTCAATGGTTGGCTTATCAAAACCAACAATATTCATCTGTGTCACACCCATCTCAGCAGCCAAGGCGATTTCTTCTGCCTCACGTCCTGCAAATTCTTCTACATTTAAATGTGTGTGCGTATCAAAAATCATCTCTTCTAACCTCATTTTCTTCCATCTATTATACCAAAAATAGCATCCCTCGGCTTGTAAAAATATTCTAATACCGATCATTCTCCCTTGACTGCCTTTTTTCAAAGCAGTATAATAACACTTATTGAAATTTTCAGCAAAGGAAAAGAAAATGTTTAGAAAATTAAAATATACCTTTATCGGTCGACCACTCAAGTCTCTCACAGACGGCGAAGGGGGATTACTTGGAAAAATGCAGGCACTTGCAATGTTATCCAGTGATGCCCTATCTTCTATTGCCTATGGACCTGAACAAGTCATTCTCGTTTTAGTCAGTCTCTCTCCTCTCGCTATTTGGTGGAGCCTCCCTATCGGTATTTTTGTCCTCTTACTGCTCGCTAGTTTGACCATTTCCTATCGTCAAATCATTCATGCCTATCCTCAAGGTGGAGGAGCTTATATGGTTACTCGAGAAAATCTATCTCCCGAGCTAGGCTTGATTGCGGGAGGTAGTCTGCTGGTTGACTACATGCTGACTGTGGCGGTATCGGTATCATCTGGAGCCGACGCTATAACAGCAGCCCTCCCTGCCCTCCATCCCTACAATCTTCATATCTCTATTTTCCTAGTCTGCCTGCTCATGCTCTTGAATTTAAGAGGATTAAAAGAATCTGCCAGCTCTCTGATGATTCCCGTCTACCTCTTTATCTTCAGTACCGTCTTTCTCTTGCTTTATGGGTTCTTTCAACTATTTACAGGTTCCCTAAACTATCAGGCGACTTCAACCATTGGGCAAACCGTTCCGAGCCTTTCCATCGTTCTCCTATTGAGAGCCTTTACCAGTGGCTCTGCCTCTCTGACAGGGGTTGAGGCTATTTCAAATGCGGTACCATTTTTCAAAACTCCGAAAGAAAAGAATGCTGCTCAGACCTTGACCATCATGTCCTTGATTTTAGGTTTTCTTTTTGCAGGCATCACCTTCCTAAACTACTGGATGGGCATCACACCTCAAAATGGAGAAACCGTCCTCTCGCAAATGGCCAAGGGCATTCTTGGAGATTCATTCTTTGGTCATGCTAGCTACTATCTCTTCCAGTTCTCAACAGCCTTGATTCTAGCTGTAGCTGCAAATACTGGCTTTTCAGCCTTCCCTATGCTGTCCTACAATATGGCCAAAAACAAGTACATGCCCCATCTCTTTATGGAAAAAGGGGATCGCCTTGGCTACTCCAACGGTATCTTAACTCTGGCCTTTGGGGCTATGATCCTTCTTCTCATTTTTAACGGGAATACTGAACGCTTGATTCCTCTTTATACTATCGGGGTCTTCGTTCCCTTTGCCCTTTCTCAGACTGGGATGATTCGCCATTGGAAAAAGGAAAAAGGAGTAAACTTCTTAAAATCTGCCTTCGCTAATATCCTTGGGGCCATCATTTGTTATGCTATTGTCCTCATTTTACTCCTCTTCAGACTGGGTGATATCTGGCCATTCTTCCCAATTATTCTAGTCTTAACCTTCCTCTTTTTGTCCATCCACAACCATTACCAAAAAGTGGCAAAACAGCTACGACTCTACGAAGGAATTGAAAAGCGCACTTATGACGGCAACCTTGTCCTTGTTCTAGTAGGGAATGTTACTCGAGTAAGTGTCGGAGCCATTAACTACGCTCAAAGTATCGGTGATGAAGTGTTAGCCATGCACATTTCTACTAAAGAAACGGCAGAAAAAGATCAAGAAATTCTTCAGGAATTTGCCGACTACTTCCCAAATATCACTCTGAAGAATATCAATACCAGTTACCGCGACATCATCACCCCTAGTGTTAAGTATGTCAAACGAATCGCCCAAGAAGCTAAGCAAAAAAACTACACCGTTACAGTCCTTGTCCCACAGTTTATCCCTAACAAGCCTTGGCAAAATATCCTGCACAATCAGATGAGCCTCAAACTAAAATACGCTCTCAGATGGCATGAAGACGTCGTTGTCGCCAGCTACTCTTATCACTTAAAAGAATAAAGAAAAGGCCCTACCAGAACCAAAAAGCGTCTGGTGGGGCCTTTTTCTGAATCCAGCCACTATGCTTAACTAAAAAGCATGACTAGGAATACTATTGAATGTGGTTAGCTAAATCTTCTTGGGCTTTTTTGTTGGACTCAACTTTTTCTTTTTGCCATTTTTCATAAAGCTCTTGGTACTGTTTCGCAGTCACGGGATCTTTTTGCAACTCAAGGTATTTGTAGTTGTCCGCATCCCCTTTGTGTCCGACAAATGAGAAGGCTCCTGTGAACGGTACAGTCTTACGGAAGATTGGATTAGCTCCTCCACTTTGAACCGGCAGAAAGAGAGCACTATCTGTTAGCCAAGCTTGAACTTCGGCAAATTTCTCATAGCGAACCTGAGTGTTTTCAACTTCTTTATCTGCCTCATCCAACAACTTCTTGTAGGTAGAGAGACCGATTTTTTCCTTAACATCATTGTCTTTTCCTGGAGTCAAGCCAAGATTTTTTAGCTGAGAACCAGAGTCTGGATCCAAGAGGTCAAGATAGGTCTTAGGATCAGAGTAATCTCCGCTCCAGCCTGAGATGTCGATGTCATAGTCCTTTTGTTCAGCTGTGTCAGCAAAGAAGGTTGCATTGTCTTTCTCGTCTGGAGAAAGTTGAATCACATCGATAACAATATTGTCTGATCCAAGTGTCTCTTCAACTGTCTGTTTGAAAGAACTGGCTTGCTGTACGTCCAACTTAGCAGTCTGATCCACCGGCATGTCTAAATGGATAGGGAAGGTCACACCTTCTGCCTGTAAGCTTTCTTTGGCTTTGGCAAATTCTGCCTTGGCTTTATCAGCATTCAAGAAGGCAGGCTGAGCATCGTTTAGATTGACATTAGACCACTCTGAACCGTAGTTGACTATCTTTTCATTGACAGCATCTCCGAAGTTTTTCCCACCGATTTGAACAAAGTTGCTTGGTGTGACCGTGTTTCGAAGGATACGATCAGCTCCATCTTCTCCATTTGTCTGGGCGGCATAGGCATGACGGTCAAAGGCAAAGTTAATTGCCTGACGGAAGTCCTTATTTTGCATAGCTGCACGAGAATCCGTCTTTTCTTTATCCGTCTGTTTCATTGTTTGATTGTAACTTTGACGGTTGACATTGAAGAGATAGTAGAAAGTCACAGCATTTTGAGGAGTATAGGTAATCTTATCTTCATTCCCTTTTTTCAACTGGTCAAAGACAGAGCTTGTCGGGAAGATACGGCCATCTGTGTAGTTGCCTTCTAAGAATCCTCGAGCCAAACTATCTTGGTCTGAACCATCATAGAAGGAAAGTTTTACCTTCTCAATCTTGACATTGTCCTTATCCCAGTAATTAGGGTTCTTTTCAAACTCAATTAAAGATTTTGATGTGAAAGACTTGAACAAGTATGGCCCATTTGACAGGATACTAGATGGGGTAACACTTCCAAAGTCATCTCCCTTAGATTTCAAAAAGGCTTCATTGACAGGACTCAAAATTCCCCCTGTTGTCTTTGAATTCCAATAAGACTCTGGCTTGTTCAAGGTGTATTGGAGAGTATAGTCGTCCACTGCCTTGACTCCAACCGTCTCAAAATCAGATGTTTTCCCTTCAACATAATCTGCCAAACCTTTGATTGAATCCCGTACCAAGTACAAGTTCTCAGCCTTTTTATCCGCTGCATACTTAAGACCTGTCACAAAATCATGTGCTGTCACTTCAGCATACTCTTCTCCTTCAGAGGTATACCACTTAGCCCCTTGGCGGATTTTATAGGTATAGGTTAAACCGTCTTTTGATACTGTCCATGACTGCGCCATAGAAGGAACGAGGTTGCCGTACTTATCATTTTCCAACAAACCATCAATCAAGTTTGTCGTAATGCTAGAGGTCGAACCACGTGTCGAAGTGATATAGTCTAATGTATCTGGATTGCTAGCAAATACATATGAGTAGGTTTTATCTGTATTTGATTGTGCCGAACTACACGCCGCCATCAAGAAGCTTGCGCTCAAAATTCCAGCCCCTAGTAGGAGGGCTTTTGATTTCTTCATAACTGTTCTCCATTTTTTATAGTATGTGAAATATTATACACTATTTCAGAAAAAATATAAAGCATTTACAGACTGATATTATAGGAAAAAGAAAAGCCAGTAGACTCGAGTTCCTACTGACTTCTTTGTTGAATTCGTTTGGATTAAGCAGCCAAAACTTTGCGTCCTTTACGACGACGAGCTGCCAATACGCGACGACCGTTTTTAGTTGACATACGGTTACGGAATCCGTGTTTGCGCGCACGACGAAGTTTACTTGGTTGATAAGTACGTTTCACGATGAATACCTCCTCATAGATTTTGTATTCGTTTAGCCGGCTATAAAGTGATCAGTTACTAAACATACTTTACTATTCTATCTGATTCTGCCACTTTTGTCAATAGCTCCAAGCAAATGTTTTAGAGCTTTTCCTATGAAAGCCCTTATCTACGATACTGTTTTAAGAAACGAGTCATCTTTTCTTGGATTTGTGCTAATTCATCTACACGAGGGAGGTAAACGATACGGAAATGGTCTGGTTCCTTCCAGTTAAAACCACGACCATGAACTAAGAGAACCTTTTCTTGTTTCAAGAAATCAAGAACAAACTGCTCATCATCATCGATGCGGTACATATTGCGGTCAATTTTCGGGAAGATATAAAGACCCGCCTTAGGCTTGACCGCGGACAAACCTGGAATATCTTGAATGGCATTATAGATAAAGTTTCTTTGCTCATAGATACGACCACCAGGAAGGAGCAATTCATCCACTGACTGGTGACCTCCTAGCGAGGTTTGTACAACTTGCTGGGCCAAAACGTTGGAGCAAAGGCGCATATTTGACAGCATATTGAGCCCTTCGATATAGCCCTTAACATGAGTCTTAGGTCCAGATAAGACCATCCAGCCCACACGAAAACCAGCGATACGATGCGATTTTGACAGACCATTCATGCTGACACAGAAAACATCAGGTGCCAAGCTTGCCACAGGCGTGTGTACATGCCCATCCATCACCATGCGGTCATAAATCTCATCTGCAAAGATGATCAAGTCGTTTTGACGAGCGATTTCAATAATCTCCAACAAGAGTTCCTTAGGATAAAGGGCTCCAGTTGGGTTGTTCGGATTGATAAGGACGATGGCCTTAGTATTGGAAGTAATTTTTGACTTAATATCGTCAATATCTGGGTACCACTCTGCAGTTTCATCACAGATATAGTGAACGGCATTTCCCCCAGCTAGGCTGACCGCGGCTGTCCAGAGAGGATAGTCTGGCATAGGCACCAAGACCTCATCGCCATTATCCAAAAGCCCTTGCATGGACATAACAATCAGCTCACTGACACCATTTCCAAGGTAAATATCATCAATGTCTACATTGGGGAAGTTCTTCAGTTGGCAATACTGCATGATGGCTTTACGGGCTGAGAAAATCCCTTTGGAGTCAGAATATCCCTCACTATCACGCGCATTCATAATCAAGTCATGAATGACCTCATCTGGCGCTGTAAAGCCAAATTCTGCTGGATTCCCTGTATTCAGACGTAAAATCTTTTCTCCGTTTGCTCGCATCCGCATAGCTTCTTCCAAAACAGGACCACGGATATCATAGGCAACATGCTCTAACTTACTAGACTTGTTATATTCTTTCATCTTGTTTCCTCAATTCATCGAGATAGTAACATTATACCACTAGAAAGGGATTGCGACAAGTTTCCTGAAATGAGCAAGTAAAGAAAAAACTCACAACGACTAGGTTCTCACCGTCTAAATAACTAGAATGCAGAAGTATTTTCTCACATACCAAAAGACAAACCTAGGAAGACTAATGCTAAAAAGGAATCATACAAAAGATTAAACATGAGAAAGAGCCCCCACGTGACCAAATAGTCCAAGCGACCACTTCTCTTTGCAATCACAAATAAAATGATGTGGTAGACTAAGTGAAAGAGAAGAAATCCAATAAAACCTGGATAGAGAACGGGCACGACTCTTTCCAGCTGCCAAAGCATCACTACTTCTCCTACAAGTGACGCAAGGATAATTCCATGATAAAGAAAACTTATTTTTTTAGAAGCTTGAACAGAGTCTTTCATACTTTCTCATCCCCTCACTATGTTTCCTAATATCCCGTTTTCTTTTATTTTAACATATCTCCACCAAATCGAATCTCCGATAATATTTATTTAAATATGATTTTTACTTTACTTCTTTAGTGAAAAGGATTACAATAAAAGTAAGAAAATTTCAGGAGGTTTCATTATGGCACAACGTTACCAAAATGTTATGGTTGCAATTGATGGTTCTAAAGAGGCAGACTTGGCTTTTGTTAAAGGTGTTTACACTGCTCTACGCAATGATTCCAAGCTCACCATTGCCCATGTTATTGACACACGCGCTCTTCAAAGCGTGTCTACCTTTGATGCTGAAGTTTACGAAGAACTCCAAGTTGACGCTGAAAGTTTGATGAAAGAGTACGAAAAACGTGCAAGAGATGCTGGTGTGACCGATATTCATACCGTCATCGAAATGGGAAATCCGAAAACCCTCCTTGCCCGTACCATTCCAGACGCAGAAAATGTTGACTTGATTCTCGTCGGTGCAACAGGTCTTAACGCCTTTGAACGCCTCTTGGTTGGCTCTTCATCTGAATACATCCTCCGCCACGCAAAAGTTGATTTGCTCGTCGTGAGAGAACAAGAAAAAACATTATAGGAACACAAAAGGAGCCTGCTAGGCTCCCTTTTTTCTTACTTATTTTTCTCTTTATGTCGCTCATAAGCCTTGAGCTGACGCTGCAGTTCCTTTCTGATAGCAGGTTCTGGAGCATATTTTTCGTCCCAGTCATCCGGTTTTAAGATTTTATGTGTAACTGGATCAAAATGGGCTTTTCCATCAGGAAAAACCTTCCCCATGTTTGCCTCATGCACAATATCAAAGATGCGTTCTGGATCCACTCCCATCAAGGCAAAACTGCCGTAAGTAAAATACAGTGTATCGATTAAGGCATCAACCTGCCCGATTATATCTTTTTGGGCAGGCGTTTTTTGCCTCACCTTTTCGGCCGCCTTGTCAATTGCCGAATGCATGCTTGCAAGTGACTGCTGGAATTCTTCCTCCGAAGAACTTGCCGCTCGGACAAACTCTACTAATTCTTCAATTTTAAAGTCTGCACGATGGGTTGCCCCTTCAACATCCCATGCCTGCGGCTCTTCCTGCGTCCGTTCATCCATCATGTGATGGAAGGTCTTGACCTTATTAAAATGGTAATCTCGACTGACAAAAACTTTTTCTGAAGCCAAAACACCAAAGTGCTCGAGCGCCTTGTGGATGCCATCTTGTTGGTTACTTGCTGTAATGTGCTTGGCAACTTCTTTGACGCTACTACTGCCATTTCCCATGGCTACAGACATACCAACACCTGCCAACATTTCCAGGTCATTGTCTGAATCACCGAAAGCCATGACTTGATTGAGATCAAAACCATACTCTTTCCCGACTCGGCGAATGCCTTCTAGTTTGGAATTTCCTTGGTTGATGATATCTGCTGCAAAAGGATTGCTTCGAGTTAATTTCAAATCTTCAAAATCAGCTGCTGCTTTCTCAGATTCCTCTGGCGTCATCAGCATTAACACTTGATAGATTGGCTCATTTATCAAACGAAGCAGGTCATCTTCCTTTTGAGGGACTGCCTTGCTAACCATTCGATTAAAGGAACGGCTCACGGTTCTTGTCAGAACAGTCGGAATAAAACGACTAACCAGCTGTGAAAAGGATCCGAGACCAAATGACATAATTTTCGAACCAACAACAGCATGCTCGGTTCCAAGAGCGATTTCTTTTTGCTCTTTTTTAGCATAGGCAATCAATTGACGCAGGCTTGACTTAGCAATCGGACTAGCAAATAAAACTTTTTCTTTATTAAAGATATATTGTCCGTTATAAGTTATTGCAAAATCCAAGTCCAAGTCTTCCATCAATTCCTTGACAAAGAAAGGCCCCCGTCCTGTCGCTACTCCAACAAGCACCCCTTGCTCTTTCACAATCCTAATCGCGTCCTTAGTGGATTTCAAAACACTCTTACGATCGTTGACTAGCGTTCCATCAATATCAAAAAAAACAGCTTTGACTTCCATCCTATCCCATTCTCCCCTTTTGTGTTACAATGATTATACCACATTTCAGAAAGAGTGAGTAATTCATGCCTAAGAAAATCCTTGTTTTACATACAGGTGGGACTATTTCCATGCAAGCAGATGCCTCTGGCGCCGTTGTGACCAGTCAGGACAATCCCATGAACCATGTATCCAATCCACTTGAAGGGATTGAGGTTCATGCCCTAGACTTTTTTAATCTGCCAAGCCCCCATATCAAACCTAAACATATGCTTGCACTCTATCATAAAATCAAAGAGGAAGCTAATAACTACGATGGAGTTGTCATCACACATGGAACAGATACGCTAGAGGAAACTGCCTACTTTCTTGATACCATGGAAATCCCACACATGCCCATCGTTCTAACAGGGGCTATGCGTAGTTCAAACGAACTCGGTAGTGATGGAGTTTATAATTATCTGAGTGCTTTACGAGTCGCCAGCGATGACAAAGCAGCCGACAAGGGTGTGCTGGTCGTCATGAATGATGAGATTCACGCAGCAAAGTATGTTACCAAAACCCATACCACCAACGTCGGTACCTTTCAAACTCCTACTCACGGGCCTCTCGGTCTCATCATGAAGCAAGAAATCCTCTACTTCAAAACAGCTGAGCCTCGTGTCCGTTTTGATCTCGAACATATTCAAGGTCTGGTTCCCATCATCTCGGCCTATGCAGGTATGACAGATGAGCTGATTGATATGCTTGACCTAGATCACCTAGATGGATTAGTCGTTCAAGCTTTTGGAGCAGGTAATGTACCCAAAGAAACAGCTCAAAAATTAGAAAGCCTCCTCCAAAAAGGCATTCCAGTCGCCTTGGTTTCACGTTGTTTTAACGGAATTGCAGAACCCGTTTATGCCTACCAAGGCGGAGGAGTGCAGTTGCAACGAGCTGGTGTTTTCTTTGTCAAAGAACTCAATGCTCAAAAAGCTCGCCTCAAATTATTGATTGCTATCAACGCGGGACTAAAAGGACAAGAACTTCGCAATTACATGGAAGGTTAAAATTGAAAATCAGGAAATCTTCTCGATTCCCTGATTTTTTCTATTTGCGTTTTCGTGTCGAACGACGTTCTGTCAAACCGTGAGGCAGGAGAACTTCACGTTCTTCCAACTCTTCTTTATGCATAATCTTGGTCAACATACGCATACTGATAGCACCAAGGTCGTATAGAGGTTGAGCAATTGTCGTTAAGTTTGGACGAGTGAATCGTGCAATTTGAGAATCATCTGTCGTAATGATTTCAAACTCTTCCGGTACAGAAATACCGTGATCTGCCAAGCCATTTAACACACCCGCAGCCAATTCATCACCTGTCACAACCGCGGCTGTAGCCTGTGAAGAAACCAAGCGCTCTGCCAAGGCATAGCCATCATTATAGCTGTATTTAGACTCAAATACCAAGCCCTCGCTATAAGGGATTCCTGCCTTTTTCAAAGCTTCCTTGTAACCAATCAATCGAATTTTACCATTGATATCATCAACAAGTGGTCCACTGATAAAGGCAATCTTTTCATTTTCCTGAAGCAAATGAGTTACTGCATCAATCGTTGCTTGTTTGTAGTCAATATTAACACTTGGCAACTGGTGTTCGATATCCACCGTTCCTGCAAGGACAACTGGTGTCCGAGAACGAGAAAATTCTGAACGAATCTTTTCAGTCAAGTGATAGCCCATAAAAATGATCCCGTCAACCTGTTTTGAAAAGAGAGTATTAACTACTGAAACTTCTTTTTCATCGTCTTCATCACTGTTGGCTAGGACGATATTGTACTTATACATCTCTGCAATATCATCAATCCCCTTGGCTAGGGTTGAAAAATAGCCATTAGTAATATTTGGAATCACAACACCAACTGTCGTGGTTTTCTTGCTGGCCAAGCCACGCGCTACCGCATTTGGACGATAGTCAAGACGATCAATCACCTCTAGAACTTTTTTACGAGTATTCTCTTTGACGTTCTTATTACCATTCACTACACGGCTAACAGTTGCCATTGAAACCCCAGCTTCACGGGCAACATCATAAATCGTTACTGTATCATCTGTGTTCATTCTGTTTCCTTTCTATATTGAAAATTTCGCTTTCATACATCTGCTTAATCCATTTTATCACTTATTGTAAACACTTTCAAGTATTTTTTAGAGAAACTTTGAAAAAATTTCACAACCTATTCCCATTTTGAAAAAGCGAGTACGATTTCTTGATTTTTGGGATGTTTTGCTGTATGATAAGGAAAAATAAAAGGAGGGAGGGAATGTTTATGGCTTTTACAAATACTCAGAGACGTTCTGCCAGTTTTGGCGTTGTGACCAGCTTGCCTGACGATGTTATCGACTCTTTATGGTTTATTATCGATCATTTTTTGAAAAACGTCTTTGAATTAGAAGAGGAACTCGAATTTCAACTACTAAACAACGAGGGGACCATTACCTTCCATTTCTCTAGTCAGCACCTGCCGACTAGTATCGACTTTGATTTTAATCATCCCTTCGACCCTCTTTACCCTCCTCGGGTTCTTGTTTTAGACATGGACGGGAAAGAAACCATCCTCCTTCCTGAAGAAAATGACCTATTTTAAAAACTCTAGCTTCTCGGCGCAAACTGCTGAGGAACTAGAGTTTTTTCTATTTGTTCAATTCTTGATACAAGTAGCGTATCGGCTGTTTGAGTACTGGATGAATAAAATGGGGAGCTATTTCCACTAACGGCTCAAGAACAAAGAGGCGTTCTGCTATATAAGGATGAGGCAAGATGAGGTCGTCTGTGTAAATGACCTGGTCCTCCACAAAGAGCAAGTCCAAATCAATCAAACGAGGCCCCCAATGCACTTCTCTCACTCGTCCCATTTCTGACTCAATGGCTAATAATGTTTCTAACAAGACTGGTGCTGGTAGCCAGGTTTCTACTTCAATCACCTGATTGGCAAAACTATCCTGTTCCACACCGCCCCAAGGCTCCGTCGTCAAGACACTGGATTCTTTGAGAATATGGATACCTCGAACTCGCAGTTTGTCAATGGCTTGTTCCAAGTTCGCTTGCTTATCCCCCATATTACTTCCCAGGGCGATAAAGGCCCGTTGCTTACGACGGTGAATGGTCACCGAGCAGGTATCCAACGGTAAATGCACTGGAGCCCAAGGTTTTTTGAGTTCCAACTCAATTTCTTGGACAAGAGGATAGGTCTCAAAGGTACGCTCTACTAGTTTGTAGGCTACCGTTTCAATCAAGTCCTCAGTGGTTTCCTGAAACCAAGTCGTCCACTGCTGACAAAGTTCTCCGTAATGGACAGAAGCCGTCAAGTCCAAGTCTGTCGCTGCCTTGGTCATATCATAGGATAAGCTTGCGGAAATAACAAACTTCTGCCCCAATTCTTTCTCACTAGGGAAAAGACCATGATAGGCAAAAATTTCCAAATCTTTAATCTGCAGTTGATCCATAACTTGTCCTTTCTAGAAAAATCCGCTTAAAGCGGATTCTTTTTATAGTCCCATTAGACGATAAGCCTGATCTCGGAGGTCCTTATCTGTTTCAAATAGACCACGAGCGACTGTCGTCAAGGTTACCGTGCCTGGCTTTCTGACACCACGCATGCTCATACACATATGCTCGGCCTCAATGACAACAAAGGCTCCTTTAGCCCCCAGATAGTTCATCAAGGCATCAGCCACTTCAATATTCAACCGTTCTTGAATCTGTGGTTTTTTAGAATAAACTTCAACCGTACGTGCTAGCTTGGACAAGCCTGCCACACGACCATCTGGAATGTAGGCAATGTGCGCTCTCCCATAAAAGGGCAAGAAGTGGTGTTCACACATAGTGTGGAAAAAAATATCCTTTTCTACAACCATATTATCATCAATAATCTCAAAGGATTTTGACAGGTGTTCCTCCGCTGTTTGACCAAGACCTGAAAAAATCTCTTGGTACATACGGGCTACACGAGCAGGTGTTTCCTGCAATCCCTCGCGATTAGCATCCTCACCGACAGCCTCAATAATCATTTTTACAGCCGTTTCAATCTTTTGTGTATCCATTCTCGTTCTTCCTCTCCATCAGATAGGCTCTCACTTGGCTCAAGAAATACAAGGAGCCCGTAACAATCCTAACTGTTTTTTTCTCTTCTTTTCTATCTGTCAATTTCTGCTCTAGAAAATCCTGCCAACTTTGATAGTTGAGATTTCTAGACTCAGCTGCCTCTTTCAATACTCTTTCATCCGTCGCCCGACTATCGTCAAAACAGGTTAAAGTCAGTTGACTATCTGGCACCGTTTCTAGCAAATCCAGCATATCCTCCAAAGCCTTGGTTTTGATACAAGTAAAGAGAATTTCCTTATGATAGTCATCAAAACGTTCTTGCAAAGTATTCAACAAAGCTTTGATAGCATGCGGATTGTGAGCCCCATCCAAAAGCAGCAAAGGGGCACTAGACACGACCTCCAAACGCCCTGGCCATCTGGTTTCCTCCATGGCTTGAGCAACCAAGTCATTGCTAGCTAATTCTCGTCCAACCTCCTGACAATAAGTGTCTAAGAGAGCAAGCGCCATCCCCGCATTTTCTATCTGGTGCAAGCCAAGCAGACCTGTTTGAAAGCGACCTTGTCTGACAGAACTGGTATAATCAAAGATTTCACCCGCTACCACGCTTTCTTGATGACGAACCTGATAATCTTTTCCATAGGCAAGTCTAGGCGCATCTTTCCCTTCCGCAATGCGGTCAATAACAGTCAAGGCTTCAGGAACAATATGACCTGTCACTAATGGAATACCTTGTTTGATAATACCAGCCTTCTGCTCTGCTATGGCTTCCAAGGTGTCACCAAGTAGGGCTACATGATCCAGTCCAATGGTCGTAATTCCTGTTAAAATCGGCTTGCAGACATTGGTACTATCCAAAAGACCACCCATGCCCACTTCCATGATGGCCACATCTACTTTCTCTGAGGCAAAGTAATCATAAGCTAGAGCTGTGATAATCTCAAACTCAGTCGTTCCTTGTAAAGCAGCGACCTTCTCCCCCTCAAGCAAAGACTGATAGTCTGCCATGAGGGCTTCTAGCCTAGCCTCGGGAATGGATTCCCCATTGATGCTAATCTGGTCTGTGTAATGAATGAGATAAGGCGAGCTAAAAACTCCAACTTTCAACCCCATCTTTTCCAGCATACTTTTCAAAAAAGCAATGGTCGAACCCTTTCCATTGGTTCCACCGATATGGATAACCCTGAGCTTGAGATGGGGATTGCCACGCAAAGCTAATAGTTCCACCATTCGTTCCAAACCAAAATGCGGTTGGTCCGTCCGGTAGTGAGCAATCCACTGATTGTTTTGAATTTCTTTCATCTTATTTATATTGTTTTAAATCTAGATTTTCTGCATCATCTGCCAAACGAATGGCTGACGCAATTTCAACTGCCATCTTATGACTGGCTACATCGTGCACGCGCACCACTTCGACACCCTGTCTCGCAGCGATACTAGTCACATGAGCCGAAGCGGTGTCCCGATTTCGGAAACCGACTTCCGTTTCAGGATTGACTTCAAAGCCATTTCCCTCCAAGATATTGAGGACAAATCGCTTGCGCGAAACTCCAAGAAAGATTGGATAGCCTTTCTGATGCAGTTTATCCAGATCACGTAGAAGGAGTAGATTTTCTTTCTTAGTCAGACCAAAGCCAATTCCTGGATCCAGCAGAATATTTTCTTGTGCAATCCCAGCTTCTTCTGCTCTTGCTAAGGCTCGTTCGAAGAAAGACTTCATCAAATCTTCGATTGGCATTTTTTCAAAGTCAGCTAACTCTTCCTCTGTAAAAGCTTGTCCAAAGCCAAAATGAGGAAATATGAGCGAACTAGGGTGCTGAGGTCGAGTCATGACTGGATTAAACATGATAACTACTTGCGCTCCCGCTTTGGCAACCACATGAGACATTTTCTCATCACCCATGAGACCAGTGATATCATTTACCAGATTGGCACCAGCTTCCAAAGCAGCTTCTGCCACCTGACTTTTCCAAGTATCGATGGAAATAAGGACATCACTTTCCTTACGGATAGCTTTGATTACTGGAACAACACGCTGGATTTCCTCTTCTATCTCAACATGGCTGCCACCCGGCCGAGTTGATTCTCCACCAATATCTAGCATGCTAGCTCCTTCAGCTATCAATTTACGGGCTTGCTGAAGAGCCTGGTCAACAGCAAAAAACTGCCCACCATCCGAAAAGGAATCTGGGGTTACATTGATAATTCCGCAAATGGCTGTTTTTGCCTGACTAGCTTTATTGGACATACGGTCACTCCTCAAGGTTTTTCACCACATTATTTCTCTATTTTACCATAAAAAGAAAAAGATGGATACGCTAGCATTTATCTTTTCCAAGTAAGGAAATGGTTTAGAAAGGTAAGCCTACATTTCGACTAATCAAAACCAGTAAAGCCAGCAAACAAAAGGCGATACCATTGACAATCATATGAAGCAAGATTGACATCTCTAAACGTTCTGTTCTGTAGGCTGTCCAAGTTAAAACTGTCGACATTCCTCCATAGATAAGGAGAGAAGGCAGATTGGTCGGTGTGTGGAGCAAGGCAAAGACGACTGCACCTACAAGATAACCCAACTTCTCCTTCCCACGGAAGATCTTTTTAGGGATAATTCCACGACACAATATTTCCTCACAAATGGGAGCAATCAGAACCAGTAAGAAAAAACTGGAAATCAGCGAGCTATTCTGAACCAGATTATTAATAGTTGATTGGTTGCTGGTCGTAGATTCATTCATCAGACGAAGCAAGGCAGATCCGAATAAATTACTTGTGAAAATAACCAAATAACTCAAAACCAAGCGGGCCAGATCTTTTGCCTTGAAAAAAGAAAGATTGAAGGTCGCAATCTCTGTTTTTCGCGCACTAAAGATAAAAACCGCTAGAATAGCAACCGACAGCAAAGCCACCAAGAGTCCTGACTGGAGGAGTGGGAATTGTCTAGCAGATAAAAGGGCAGATAAAATTAAAGGAAGTTGGGATAACACCAATCCTATTAAAAAAATCAACACCCATATTCCTCTATCCAGAATTTCTTGCCAGATACCTTTTTTCTTCATGATGTACCTCCTTATAATAAAAAGGGGAGACTCCCCTTTTTCTATTATACCATTTATAGCTTATAGCGCCATGCTAATATAGTTCAGGATGAACAAGGCATCCAAAATCCAAATCATCACGTGCACATCCTTGGCTTGACCTTTGACAACTTTTGTCAAGGTATAAGTCAAGAAACCAACAGCAATACCTTGTGTGATAGAGTAGCTGAATCCCATAAAGATAGATGTGAAGAAGGCAGGAACCGCTTCAGCCATATCATCCCAAGGAATGTTTTTCAAGTTAGAAAGCATCATGATTCCGACGATGATCAAAATTGGCGCTGTTGCAGCTGTCGGAACAATCGCTAGAAGTGGGCTAAAGAAGCTAGAGAGAGCAAAACAGATTGCAACAACTAGGGCCGTCAAACCAGTACGTCCACCAGCACCGATACCCGCCGCAGACTCAACATAAGTCGTAACGTTTGAAGTACCTGCAATGGCACCTACTGAAGTCGCCACCAAGTCAGAGTAAAGAGCCTTGTCCAATTTAACTGACTCATGGTTTTCCCCACTTGTCGCAACGATACCAACTTTTTCACCAGTACCGATAAGAGTACCAATTGTATCAAAAATATCCGTTAGTGAGAAGGCAAGAATAGCCATCAAGGTTTCTGGTAAACGTGAAGTGTTTGAAATCAAAGATCCTAAACCTTCTGAACCCAGAGCAGCACCAAACAAGGTTCCTAGGTCATTAACTGCTGATGAAAGATTGTTGCTAGCGAAGTCAATCCCTGATAATTTCACAACACCAACAGCAATGGCAAGCACAGTCGTTGTTAAAATAGAAAGAATGATTCCACCTTTGATGCCTTTAACAACAAAGAAGATGGTAATAGCCAGACCAGCAAGAGCCACCAACACTGCTGGAGTATTGAAGTCTACCAATCCAGGAACGGCTGCTGAGTTTGCAGTAAGAGCAGCTTGAGCCTTGTCTGCTCCTTCACCTGCTACAGTATAAGTACCTGGATCAATCGAGAATTTCAAGAGACCAGCATTCTTAATCCCAACGTAGGCAAGGAAAACACCAATACCAGCTGAAATTGCTGAACGGAGCGTTGTAGGAATGGATTCGATGATCATTTTACGAACATTTGTCAAGGTAATAATCAGTGAAATAATTCCACAAATGAAGACCATACCAAGAGCTTCTTTCCAAGTATAGCCCATCCCAAACACAACTGTAAATGTGAAGAAGGCATTCAATCCCATACCTGGTGCTTGTGCGTATGGCAAATTAGCATAGAAAGCCATCATCAAAGTACCAACTACAGAACCGATAATTGTTGCCAAGAACACACCTTGAACAGGCATCCCTGTTTGTGAAAGCATTTGAGGGTTTACAAAGAGAATATAACTCATTGCAAAGAATGTTGTTAAACCAGCAAGCACCTCTGTACGGACATCTGTCCCATGCTCTTTTAGTTTAAATAGTTTGTCCATGTTTAATCTCCTTTTGTTTTTTACGAACAATGAGAGTATTATATCATTTATCATTCACCTTTTCAATATGTTTGTTTGATTTATTTAACAAAATGAAATTTCTATTTTTGTTTTGAGTCTGTTTTTCTGCTTTCTTTTTGATATAATAGTAGACATCTTATCTGGAATGTACTAGGAAGGTTTATATGACTAAAAAAATTATCGCAGTCGATTTGGACGGAACCCTGCTCAACTCAGAGAGTAAGATTTCAGATTTTACTCGAAACACAATTAAACGAATTGCTGAAAAAGGCCACCATGTCATCATCACTACTGGGCGCCCTTACCGTATGGCAAAAGAATTTTATCAGGAACTAGAGTTACACACACCTATGATCAACTTCAACGGTTCCCTTACCCATCTACCTGGGCAGACTTGGGAACACGAAAAGTGCTTGACCTTGGACAAAAAATACCTCTTAGACATGGTCAAACGCAAAGAGGATATCCAAGCCGACTTTATTGCAGGAGAATACCGCAAGAAATTTTATATTACGGCTCCTAATGAAGAAATTGCCAATCCCAAACTATTTGGTGTAGAAAATTTCCAACCAGAAAATCAATTCAAATCTGAATTGGTGACCAAGGATCCTAACTGTATCCTCTTACAAACAAGAGTCGATGATAAATACGCGCTAGCAGATGAGATGAATCGTTTTTACCAACACCAACTGGCAATTAATACCTGGGGAGGCCCTCTTAACATTCTCGAATGTACACCAAAAGGGGTCAACAAAGCCTTTGCTTTAGAATACTTGCTCAATGTTATGAACCGTGACAAAAAAGATCTGATTGCCTTTGGAGATGAACACAATGACACCGAAATGCTGGCTTTTGCAGGCAAGGGATATGCCATGAAAAATGCCAATCCCGATTTGCTACCATATGCAGATGAGCAACTCTCTCTGACAAATGATGAAGATGGTGTTGCCCATACCCTACAAGATTTGTTCCTATGACACTCAAAAAGTTAGCTTGTGCTAGCTTTTTTGATTTTCACAATTTTTCAATTAATCGGCCTGTTTTCATTTTTTTATATTAAATTACTCCCTTATCTTTTTAAACATTTCTACAAAATATCTATATATTAACATTTTGTAGAGGTGTTTTTATTGAAAACTTTCCTGTTTTTAGAAAAAATAGTTGATTTTTATATGAAAACGGTTTATACTTAATTAGGCTTAAAGTTTTCTTAAACACACAGTCAAACATTTTAAAGGAGGAATGACAATAATGAGTATCGGAATCATTATTGCGAGCCACGGCGAATTTGCTGCGGGTATTCATCAGTCCGGATCCATGATTTTTGGTGAACAAGAGAAGGTTCAAGTTGTAACCTTTATGCCAAATGAAGGTCCAGATGATTTATACGCTAAGCTCAATAACGCTGTTGCTGCATTTGACGCAGAAGATGAGGTTCTAGTATTGGCTGACCTTTGGAGTGGATCTCCATTCAACCAAGCTAGTCGCGTGATGGGAGAAAATCCAGAACGTAAATTTGCCATCATCACAGGACTAAACTTGCCGATGTTGATCCAAGCCTACACAGAGCGCCTTATGGACGCGAATGCAGGTGTGGAAAAAGTCGCTGCGAATATCATTAAAGAAGCCAAAGATGGCATCAAAGCTCTTCCAGAAGAGCTTAACCCAGTTGAGGAAGTTGCAACTGCTGCAGCTGCTCCTGCCGCACAAGCTGCGATTCCAGAAGGAACTGTTATCGGTGACGGTAAACTGAAAATCAACCTTGCTCGTCTAGACACTCGTCTACTTCACGGTCAGGTTGCGACTGCTTGGACTCCAGATTCAAAAGCAAACCGTATCATCGTTGCTTCAGACAACGTTGCTAACGACGACTTGCGTAAAGAATTGATCAAACAAGCAGCTCCAAACGGAGTAAAAGCCAACGTTGTCCCAATTCAAAAATTGATCGACGTTGCAAAAGACCCACGTTTCGGCGAAACTCATGCCCTTATCTTGTTTGAAACTCCACAAGATGCACTTCGTGCTATCGAAGGTGGCGTGCCAATCAAGACCCTTAACGTTGGTTCTATGGCTCACTCAACAGGTAAAACAATGATTAACAACGTTTTGTCTATGGACAAAGAAGACGTTGCAACCTTTGAAAAAATGCGTGACCTCGGTGTTGAATTTGACGTACGTAAAGTACCAAACGACACGAAAAAAGATTTGTTTGACTTGATTAAGAAAGCAAACGTTCAATAATTTTAATCTGTTTCTATCTTTTTTGAAAACAGGATTAAATACTTTATTAAAACTAAATAGAAAAGGAATAAAACCATGTCAGATATTTCAATCATTTCTGCTATCTTGGTTGTAGTTGTTGCCTTCCTTGCAGGTCTTGAAGGTATCCTCGACCAATTCCAATTCCATCAACCAATCGTCGCATGTACCCTTATCGGACTTGCAACTGGTAACCTCGAAGCAGGTGTTATGCTTGGTGGATCTCTCCAAATGATCGCTCTTGGTTGGGCAAACATCGGAGCTGCCGTAGCTCCTGACGCTGCTCTTGCATCTGTTGCTGCAGCGATCATCTTGATCAAAGGTGGTAACTTTACTACTGATGGTATCGCCGTTGCAACTGCAACAGCTATCCCTCTTGCCGTAGCTGGACTTTTCTTGACAATGATTGTTCGTACAATCTCAGTTGCCTTGGTTCACTCAGCTGATGCTGCTGCTAAAGACGGAAACTTTGCTGCTGTTGAGCGTGCTCACTTTATTGCTCTACTTCTTCAAGGTCTTCGTATCGCAATCCCTGCAGCCTTCCTGATTGCTATCCCTGCTTCTGCTGTTCAAGACGCTCTTGGTTTGATGCCAGACTGGTTAAACGGTGGTATGGCTGTCGGTGGTGCTATGGTCGTTGCCGTTGGTTACGCTATGGTTATCAACATGATGGCAACTCGTGAAGTATGGCCATTCTTCGCTATCGGTTTTGCTCTTGCAGCAATCTCTCAATTGACTTTGATTGCCCTTGGTGTCATCGGTGTTGCTCTTGCCTTCATCTACCTTAACCTTTCAAAACAAGGTGGAAACGGTGGCGGCGGAGCTGCGACTTCTAACGACCCAATCGGTGATATCCTAGAAGACTACTAGAAAGGGGAACAATCATGGCTGAAAAAATTCAATTATCAAAATCAGATCGTCAAAAAGTTTGGTGGCGTTCACAATTCCTTCAAGGTTCTTGGAACTACGAGCGTATGCAAAACTTGGGTTGGGCTTACTCACTAATCCCAGCTATCAAAAAATTGTACACTAAAAAAGAAGACCAAGCGGCTGCTCTTGAGCGTCACCTTGAGTTCTTCAACACTCACCCATACGTAGCTGCTCCAATCATGGGGGTTACTCTTGCACTTGAAGAAGAGCGTGCTAACGGTGTTGAAATCGACGACGCGGCTATCCAAGGGGTTAAAATCGGTATGATGGGACCTCTTGCTGGTATCGGTGACCCAGTATTCTGGTTTACAGTTCGTCCTATCCTTGGAGCTCTTGGTGCATCACTTGCTGCATCTGGTAATATTGTTGGTCCTCTTCTCTTCTTCTTTGGATGGAATGCTATCCGTATGGCCTTCCTATGGTATACACAAGAGTTCGGTTACAAAGCTGGATCTGAAATCACTAAAGACATGTCTGGTGGTATCTTGAAAGATATCACTAAAGGAGCATCTATCCTTGGTATGTTCATCCTTGCTGTTCTTGTACAACGTTGGGTATCTATCAACTTTACTGTGAACCTTCCAGGTAAACAATTGGCTGAAGGTGCTTACATCAACTTCCCAGAAGGGCCTGTAACAGGTGGAGAATTGAAGGGAATTCTTGGTCAGGCTCTTAGTGGTTTGAGCTTGGATAGCGTTCAACCACAAACACTTCAAGGTCAGTTGAACTCATTGATTCCAGGATTGATGGGACTTCTCCTTACTTTCCTCTGCATGTGGTTGCTTAAGAAAAAAGTATCACCAATCGCAATCATCCTTGCTCTCTTTGCAGTAGGTATTGCAGCTCGTTTCCTCGGTATCATGTAATCCAAGCCATCGAGAATATAGATAAAAAAGAATCAGGATCAAAGCCTGATTCTTTTTGTGTATCAACTTTTTCTTCTAGTCAGATAATGCAGGCTCCCAATCACCACTGCTAGGATGGCTACATAGAGTACTTGAGTGGTTTCTAGAGGCACAAAAGCTCCTCGCAGGATAAAGGTATTGGCAAGCAATCCAACAAGGGCTGCAAGGCTCAAAAACGTGAGCAAGACTAGTTTATATCGATTAAAGGGAATGCTGACCTTGGCAACTAGACACAGACCATTGATCAAAGCAAGGAGGAAGCAAATAAATTTGACCTGACCTGGGACAGTGATAAAGAAGTTCGTCAGGAGAACACTAGCAACCAGAATGCCACCACCAATCGCAGCATTGGTCAAAATATCTCGCATAAAATGTGTGCTAACCTTTTCTTTATTGGACTCAAAAGTTAGGAAGAAGGATGGAATCCCAATCGTAATGGCTGAAATGATTGTAAACTGAATAGGGATAAAGGCAAATTCCAAACCAAATATCACACTCAAAATGGCAAACACGATGGAGAAGAAGGTCTTTGTTAGAAAGAGAGATGCTACCTTTTGGATGTTATTGATGACACGGCGACCTTCCATCAAGATATCATAAAAAACTGCAAAGTCATCTGTCAGGAAAACAATATTGGATACACTTTTGGCTGCGCTGGTAGCACTATTCATGGCGAAACTAATATCTGCTTTCTTGAGAGCCAGAACATCATTGACTCCGTCACCGCTCATGGCAACTGTTTTACCAGCCTTTTGCAAAATAGTCACCATCTTTTCTTTCTGTTCAGGTGTCACCCGACCAAAGATATCGTGTTCCAAGACCACTCTTTCAAAGTCCTCATCACTCACCTTGGTCATATCAATCGCACGGGCTGATTCTTTAAATCCTGCCTTACGAGCGACCCCATATACAGCCACATGATTATCCCCACTGATAATCTTCACTTCAACACCTTGTGACTCGAAATAGTCAAAGGTTTCCTTGGTATTTTCCTTGATCTCATCTGACAGAACGACGTGGCCTAGTAATTTCATATTGGCTGGACTTGTAATCTGGTCCTTGCTATAAGCAAGCGATAAGATTCGAAAACCTTGCTGTTTTAGATTTTCATAGTAGGCATCCATTGGTTGACTAAATCCTAGAAATTCATAGGCTCCGAAAAAGTAAGTCCCTCCATTTTTAACTTGGACAAAGGAATACTTGTTTTTGCTTGAAAAGGCACCAACTTCTTGAACTTCCCACTTTTTCTCACACGTTAAGTAAGTCTTCAGAGCTCGCGAAGTCGCATTTTCATCCTCGAAATAAGCCAGATAAGAAGATAGTTTCTCTGCTACATTAACATCCATTTCTTGGACCTTCATATTACCAGTCGTGATGGTACCTGTCTTATCAAAACAAAGAACATCTACTCGCGCCAAGGTCTCTACACAGTATAGTTCCTGCACTAGAACCTTCTTTTTGGCCAGCTTCATGGCTGCTACCGCTAGGGAGACGCTGACCAAGAGAATCAAACCCTCTGGAATCATGCCGACCAAGGCACCTGAACTTCCTAAAACAATTTCAACATAAGACCGTCCTAGACTAAAACCTCTGACATAGAGCAGAATGGCAACTGGCACCAGCAAGATCGAGACGATTTTTAAAATCTTATCCATGTAATCGCGCAGTTGAGAAGGGTATTTTTTGAATTCCTTGCTGGATTTTGCGAGTTTGTTGATATAACTATCGGGACCCACAGCTGTCGCCGTGACCAGACAAGTACCGCTGACGACATTGCTTCCGCTCATCAGCTTGTCACCAACTGTTTTAAAGACCGAATCACTTTCACCCGTCAGCAAGGACTCATCAACTTCAATATTCCCTTCAAGGACTTCTGCATCGACAGGCACCTGATCTCCCAGATTGAGATGCAGGTACTCGCCTAGAACGATGTCCTCTGGAGCAACCTCAATCGTTTGACCATCTCGGTTGACTCTGTACTTACTTTTACCAAGTAAACTTAGCTTTTCCAAAGCATTTTTTGAACGCACTTCTTGGAAAATCCCGATGGCTGTATTGATAGCAATCACACCTAAAAAGAGCATATTCTCAAATCGCAAGGTTGTGGCTACCAGAACTGCCAGAGCCAAGTTCATGGCATTAAAGAAGGTAAAGATATTTGAAACAACGATTTCCTTGGTTGTTTTATAAGGTTTAATGTCACTGATATTTCGTTGACGATCCTTGATGTCTTGGCTGCTTAAATACTTCATTTCTACTCCGATATCCTTTTGTACTACTATAGTAACACATATCTTTTTCTCTGTCACTTAAAGACTCAAAATAAGAAGAACTCCCTTAGCAAGCATCATTTATCGCCACTTTAAGAAGGACTTAAAAAAGAAGCTAGGATTCCCCTAACCTCTTTTCTCTATGCTTTATTCTGCCAAGGCTCCCATTGGATCCCATGGTGCAAGTACGATTGGTTCTGCTTCATAGGTAGCTTGTTCTTCTGCTGTCAGCAATTCCTTACGAACAACGATTTGGTAAGTGTATTCGTCCATCCAAGCGTCTGAGGCAACAAAGTAACCATCTGCACCGACCTTGTCTCCCCATGAGTTTTCAACCTTCCACTTGGTTGACTTGCCATTTTCGTCCAAGTCCACACCTGTCAAGACCATGGCGTGGGTCATCAAACTTTCGCTGTAGTCCAAACGTCCAGCCTTGTCTTGAGTGAGTTGAATATCCATACTTGATTCAAAGTCATAAACATCAGTCGCAAGGATTCCAGCTTTACGGTTGCTGAGTTGACCGACATCAGAACCAAACCAAACAGTTTCTCCTGTCTGCATTTGGGCAATCGCTAATTCTTTCAAGCGCTCCATAGGTACATTGATGTAACGAACTGCACGGCTGCCAACGACATTTCCCAACATCTCAACTGTGTAAGATTTACCGTAAGGCTTATCAGCAGTTGGAGCATTGATAACAGAAACATAATCTTCTAGAGGAATATCAACATATTTCTTGTAAAATTCCTGTGGTGTGATACCCTTTTCACTTTGGTAGTTGTTGTCTTTATCGCGATAAGCAAAGTCAAATTTACGTGGTGGAAGTCCTAGTGACATAGCAAGGAAGTTAAAGATTTCTTGTAAGAGGTCTTCTTTCTTAGCTTGAACAGTCGCTTGGTCTGCACCAGAAGCAAGCAAGTCACGCAAGATTTGAGCATCTTGACGAAGCAATTTGTTAAGGATGGCATTGAGCTCACGGCTGCTGCTAGATGAAACAGACTCAGGGTAAACTGACTTAGGAACAACACCGTATTTCTCAAAGAGGGCAACGACCATATCCCATTGTCCTCCATCTTGTTGAGGGGTTTGGAGTAGGAAGCTAACCTTGCGGCTCGTCAAGTCTTGGTCTGCAGTCGCAATCACTTGCTCCAAGAACCAGTTAGATTTCTCATACTTGTCCCAGAAGAAGGTGTGGGCCTGAGACAATTCAAAGTTCTCCAGTTTGTATTGAGAGATGAGTTTGTGGCGGAAGGTGTTGAGAGCTGCAAACATCCAGCAACGACCTGATGCTTTCTGGTTGGTCACCTTGTCCTTGGTCAAATCAAGCGAGAAAACAGGTGTATTGTCTACATGGCTTTGGCGACGCTCTAGGGCTGCAAAAATTCCATTGTGGCTGGCAGCATTTTCGATCGCTTGGTATTTGACATTTGCTTCATAGTTGGCAAATAATTTATCTGTAAATGATTCTTGAATCGCGTTCATAGATTCCTCCTTTTATTCTACAGTCTATTATAACTCTTTTCACAAATGAAGCAACCGAAAAACTTAAAAAGGCAAGGACATTCTCCTCACCTTTTCTAACATAATCCAAACTAAGCAATACTAGCAAGAAGCTCCTCTAACTCCTCCTTGGTCAGACGACGCCATTCTCCTCGTTGCAAGTTCTCATCTAAAATCAGAGTTCCCATAGTCAAACGCTGTAGGTCCACTACTTCCTTGCCACAGTAAGCCACCATACGCTTAACCTGATGGAACTTCCCTTCCGCAATGGTTACGCGAACCTGGCTCTCATCCTTATCTGAATCCACCGACAAAATCTCCAGTTTGGCAGGCTGGCAGGTAAAATCCTTAAGCGGAATGCCCTTGGCAAATGTTTCCACATCTTCTTGGGTCATAATCCCCTTGACCTGAGCTAGATAAGTTTTGTCCACATGACGCTTGGGCGAAAGAAGAGCATGAGCCAGCTGGCCATCATTGGTCAAGAGCAGAAGACCATGCGTATCGATATCCAAGCGCCCTACTGGAAAAACTTCCTTGGTCCGAGCAATATCATCCAGCAAGTCCAACACGGTTCTGTGCTTGGGATCCTCTGTCGATGAAATAACTCCTTGGGGCTTGTTCATCATGTAGTAGACAAACTCTTCATACTCCAATACTTGCCCATCAAAGCGAATCTCATCTCTTTCTTCATCAATCTGCAATTTAGCTGATTTTTCTTTTTTACCATTTGCCGTCACGCGCCCAGCCTTGAGCAAGTTTTTGACCTCAGTCCGACTCCCCACAGCGCAGGCAACTAAAAATTTATCTAATCTCATAGAACTATTATATCATACTCAAAAGGAGGTTGTCTCAATGACCAACCTCCTTTTCGTTTCTGATTTAGGAAATTAACTTCCTCGTCTCCAAAAAATAGCTAAGACAATCATGGCACCTAAAACAGCTGGGATAATGGCTGTTCCTGATAAAACTGGCCCCCAAGTTCCAAAAAGCAAGTGACCCAGAAAGGCTCCAATCCAACCGAGAAACATTTTCCCAAAACATCCCATGCGTTCTCCACGATTGGTCAGAGTACCTGCTAAAAATCCCACTAGGAGACCAACAAACATACTTCCTATCATCTTGGCTCCTTAATTTGCCCAATCTCCGTTACGGAAGAGAGGCACACGTGTTCCATCCTCACGGATACCATCGATATCCATCTGATTAGATCCAATCATAAAGTCCACGTGAACATCTGAACGGTTCAGTCCTGCAGCTTCAAGCTCTTCTTCGCTCATCTCTGCCCCACCAACAACGCTGGTCGCATAGGCTGCACCGATAGCCAAGTGGTTTGAAGCATTCTCATCAAAAAGGGTGTTAAAGAAGGTAATGCCTGACTGAGAAATTGGGCTCGGATCTGGTACCAAGGCACATTCACCCAAGGCACGCGCACCCGCATTTTCAAAGACAAGGTCTTTCATGACCTGGTCACCCTTTTCAGCAGTAATGTCTACGATTTGACCATCCTTGAAGGTTACTTTAATGCCTTCGATGATATTTCCGTTGTAGCTAAGTGGTTTTGTAGAGGTTACATACCCATCTGCACGACGGAAGTCAGGAGCCGTAAAGACTTCTTCTGTCGGCATATTTGGCAAGAATCCTTCTCCCTGTGCATTGATAGCGCCAGCTGATTCCCAAACGTGATTCTTAGGCAAGCCAAGTGTCAAATCTGTCCCTGGCGCTGTGTAGTGAAGGGCTGAAAATTGCTCTTTATTAAGCATTTCTGCCTTACTCTTAAGAATGGCTGCATGTTCTTCCCAAGCCTTAACTGGATCTTCTTCATAGACACGACAAGTTTTGAAGATTTGGTCCCAAAGGAGATCGACTGCTTCTTCGTCGCTTGCTGCATTTGGGAAGACCTTCTTAGCCCACTCAAGTCCAGCAGCGGCAGCCACTGTCCAGCTAACCTTGTTGGACTGAGTTGCGATACGCATTGGTTTCATTGCAAGTCCCATAGCTTTGGCAGAAGCTGAAAGCTTATCAGCATCGACTCCGTTCAAGGCACCTGGATCAGAAGAACGGACACCAAGACGGCTAGCCTTGTTCTCCAAGAGATAGTTCATCTCAGCAATCTTGTATTCTGGCACATTGTCCAAACGCTCCATCGTCGCATGGAGGAATTTCTCGCGATTGATGACATCATCTGTCCACTGAACGATAACCTCATGCGCACCCAAGGCATAAGCTTCTTTCACGATCAAATGTGCCAACTCACGTTGCTCTACATCGATAGAGAGAGCCAAAGTGTGCCCAGGTTGCACGTTAATTCCATTCGCAACCAACAATTTTGCATATTTTTCTAGATTTTCTTTAAAATTTGGTAAAACCATTCTATTCTTCCTTTTCTTTTGTTATTTTTCCTTCAAAGCAGAAAATAATCCTGCTAAAGCAATGGCACCAGACAAGAGCGCTGTCGATAGAATAATTGTTTCATCTGCCAGCTCTAACTGATAGTCAAAAACCTTTTCAGCAGGTTTATCTTCCGCAAAAATTCTTAGTTTCATGAGAAACTCCTTAAAATTTATTAAAACAAATCATCAAACAAACTCAACTGGTTATCCTCTGGCATATTGCCGAGAATCCCCATTTCATCCATCTTCTCAACCAAGGTCGATGAGAGTCCGCCACGCTTGCGCAGTTCTGTCTTAGAGAGGAACTCACCCTCTTGGCGCGCTCGTACCAGTTGCTTAGCAACGTTCTCTCCCAGACCATCCATTGCTACAAATGGTGGAATAAGAGTATCTCCATCAATGATGAATTCAGTCGCATCACTACGATAGAGATCTAACTTGCCAAACTTGAAACCACGTTCCCACATTTCATTGACAATCTCAAGAGTTGTATAGAGGTCAATTTCCACATTAGAGGCTTCATTATTCTTCCGTTTTTCAGCGATCTCTTCCATTCTACGCTTGATGGCATCCAAGCCGGCACCCATGGTCTTGATATCAAAGGCCTTGGCGCGGATAGAGAAGTAAGCACAGTAATAATAAATCGGATGGTGAACCTTGAAGTAGGCTACACGCAAGGCCATCATAACGTAGGCTGCCGCATGGGCCTTAGGGAACATATACTTGATTTTTCCACAAGATTCGATATACCACTCTGGCACCTTATTAGCCTTCATGGCTTCGATATAGCCATTTCGCTCCTCTTCGGAAATCTTCAACCACAAGCCCTTACGTACCCGTTCCATGATGGTAAAGGCCATCTTAGGTTCAAGACCCGCATGCATGAGGTAAACCATGATGTCGTCCCGACAACCGATAACGGTTGATAGGTCCGCAATTCCTTGCTTGATCAAATCCTGAGCATTCCCCAACCACACATCGGTACCATGGGACAGACCAGACAGCTGAAGCAACTCCGCAAAGGTCGTCGGATGCGTCTCATCTACCATCCCACGTACAAAGTTAGTTCCAAACTCTGGGATTCCCAGCATACCCGTCGGCGTTCCGATTTGCTCCGGCGTCACCCCAAGCACATCAGTCCCAGAAAAGAGGGCCATTACACCTTCATCATCCATAGGAATTTCATTAGGATCAATCCCAGACAAGTCCTGCAGTTTCCGAATCATGGTCGGATCATCATGCCCCAGTACATCGAGTTTGAGGACGTTCTCATCGATATCGTGGAAGTTAAAGTGAGTCGTTTGCCATTCAGCCGTCACGTCATCTGCTGGATACTGAACAGGCGTAAAGTCGTAGACATCCATGTAGTTCGGAATAACAACGATTCCCCCTGGGTGTTGTCCTGTAGTCCGCTTGACACCAGCCGCACCTTGAGCGAGGCGTTCCACCTCTGCATCGCGATAAAACTTCCCGTAGTCCCGCTCGTAGCCCTTTACAAATCCATAGGCAGTCTTGGCAGCCACCGTACCAACTGTTCCTGCACGGAAGGCATATTCCTCACCAAAGATATCACGCACATCCAAGTGGGCGCTAGGCTGATCTTCCCCCGAGAAGTTCAAGTCAATATCGGGAACCTTATCTCCATCAAAACCAAGGAAGGTCTCAAACGGAATATCCTGCCCATTTTTGCTGAGTTTGTGGCCACAGTTTGGACAGTCCTTATTAGGCATATCAAAACCTGAACCGTAAGAACCATCCGTGATAAACTCGCTGTACTGACACTGACCACAAACATAATGAGGAGAGAGAGGATTAACTTCCGTAATTCCAATCATGGTCGCAACAAAACTGGAACCGACAGACCCACGAGAACCAACCAAGTAGCCCCGTTCATTAGAACGTTGTACCAGCATCTGCGATGCCAGATAAATCACGGCAAATCCATTCCCCAGAATGGACGTTAATTCTTTTTCAATCCGCAAATCAACGATATCTGGCAGCGGATTTCCATAAATCTCAAAGGCTTTCTTATAGGTCAATTCAGCAACCGTTTCTTCCGCCTTGTCGATGAAAGGCGTGTACAAGTCACCCTTAACGACCTCAACAGGTTCAAAGACTTCTGCCAAGGCATTGGTGTTTTCAATAACCAATTTCCGAGCTAGTTCCTCTCCCAAGAAGGCAAATTCATCCAACATCTCATTAGTCGTTCGAAAATGAGCCTTAGGTAGCGGAGCCGGTTGGGCATGTTCGCCATGACCGATGGTTCGGTTAATCATAGCCCCTTGGCCCAAACTACGGACAATAATTTCACGGTAAATCTCTTCTTCTGGTTCGATATAGTGGACATTTCCCGTAGCTAGAACAGGCTTACCAAGACGGTCCCCGACCTCTATCAAACTCTTGATAATGGTCTGGAGTTCCTCCATATCCTTGACCTGCTCCTTAGCAATCAAGGGAGCATAGATAGCTGGTGGCATGACCTCGATAAAGTCATAATACTTGGCCACTTCAACCGCCGCATCCACACCTTGGGAAACAACTGCATCAAAAACTTCACCTTCTGAACAGGCTGATCCTAAAATCAAGCCCTCCCGATGGGCATCTAGAACCGTTCTCGGAATCCGTGGCACCCCTTCAAAGTACTTGGTATTGGACAAAGAAACCAGCTTAAAAATATTTTTTAGACCTACCTGATTCTTGACATAAATAGTCGCATGCTTGATTCGAGCTTTTTTATAAGAGTCTGGACTGATTAGATCAATATTTAGCCTAGCTAGATCGGTCACACCATGTTTGTCTGCTACCTCTTTGATAAAGATAAAGAGCAGACGACCAGTAGCTTCCGCATCGTAGTTGGCCATGTGGTGGTGTTCCAAAGCCACACCAAAACGCTTGGTCAAAGGACCCAAACCATGACGTTTATACTCAGGATAGAGGTTTCTAGCAAACTCAAGCGTATCGATAACTGGCTGGCTAATCTTAGGCAGACCATGGCGCTCATAGTTGGCATTCATAAAGCCAACGTCAAAGGTGGCATTGTGGGCAACTAGGATCGTATCCTTGCAAAATTCTTGAAATTCTTGCAAAACTTGTTCCAGTGGTTTGGCATTTTTGACATGATCATCTGTAATTCCAGTCAATTCTGTGGTAAAGGCTGACAAGGGGTGACCTGGGTTGATAAATTCATCAAATTCGGCAATAACATTCCCCTTATACATCTTAGAGGCCGCAACCTGAATCAAGTCATTATAGATGGCTGAAAGTCCCGTCGTTTCCACGTCAAAGACCACATAGGTAGCTTCTGACAAGTCCATTTCCACTTCATTATAAACGATAGGAACGCGGTCTTCAACGATATTGGCTTCCATTCCATAGATTAGCTGTATTCCCGCTTTCTTGGCTGCCTTATAGCCATGTGGGAAGGACTGGACATTTCCATGGTCGGTAATAGCAACCGCCTTGTGTCCCCACTTAGCAGCTGTCTCAACGATTTTTTCTACCTCAGGAAGAGCATCCATGGTCGACATATTAGTATGAGCATGAAACTCAACCCGATGCTCACCTTCTGGCATCAAATCCTTCCGCTCATAGTGAACAACTTCCTGCACATCCTGCACGTTCATGGTCAAATCACGTGTGAAGTTATTCATCTCCACATTCCCACGAACTCGGAGCCAAGAATTCTTCTTAATGATGTCAAACTTCTGAGCCTCTTCCTCATTCTTAACCCATTTTTGCATTGAAAAACTTGAAGTGTAATCCGTCATTTTAAAATTGATCAAAACGCGACCAGTTCTGGTCACTTTATGTTCCACATCAAAAACGACCCCTTCAAAGACCAGACGATTTTCCTCAGTCGTCACGTCAATCATCTGAGTAACTTCAGCCTTATCTAGTTTAGGCTTGGCCATAGCCTTTTTAGCCTGAAAATCAAAGGCTGGCTTCTCTTCTACTGGAGGAGGAGCCATTTGTTCCAATTGCTCCATAGCTCGAAGCGCTTCCTCATTGGCAGCTTGGACAATCTGTTCATTCTCCGTATGGAAGGCTTCCTCCTGCTCTTGTGTAAGAGCATCATTCTTTTCTATTTGGCATACAAAGGCTGGAAAACCAAACTTTTCGAGTTGCTTTGCCAAATTAGGAAGATGATTCTTCTTAAAGTGCTCCTTATCAATCGCCTCTGAACCTTCAATAATGAGTTGATTTTCCTCCGCACGAACGTTTAAATTCTGGTAAAGAGATTTAAACCCCTGACTTGCACATGGACCTTCAGAAAAAGCCTCTCTATAGTAGGCCTGCAAGAGTTCATTAGAGAATTCTTGAGAAAGAGTCTTGATTTCAAAAACAGCTCGATTCCCTGTCTTAGAAAATTCTTCACTAAGCCCTTTCTTTAACTCCAAAAAGATTTCAATCGGTAAAATATTAGAAAATACAAAATGAAATTCCCAAATCTTACTAATTTTATGAACCACAACACGCTCAATTCTGGCATCAACAAGAGCAGGATCCCGTCTCAATTGATCAGAGATTCCTAGTTGATTCATTAAAATTTCAAACTTACTTGACATTCATTTTCCTCACATTATTCTCTTACTATTTTACCATAATTAAAGAAAATATATAGTCAGTACCATCTCCCTTGCGACTTAGATGGAAAGATTTTATCATACTTGTGGTAGATAAAACTATACTGATCCGTAGTCACATATTAAAAAGTGAGATGAACTTCATCTCACTTTTATTTTTAAAATCCATTATGGTCGCTAAGCTCTTTGAACCAGTGGCCTGATTTCTTAAGGCGGCGTTCTTGCGTTTCCAAGTCAAGCTCAACTAGACCATAGCGGTTTTTATAGCTATTGAGCCATGACCAACAATCAATAAAGGTCCAGATTAAGTAACCTTTACAGTTAGCACCATCTTCAATGGCACGATGGAGTTCACGCAGATGCCCTTTGACAAAGTCAATACGATAGTCGTCCTGAATCATGCCATTCTCACGGAACTTGTCTTCACCTTCAACCCCCATACCATTCTCTGTCAGCATCCACTCAATATTACCATAATTTTCCTTGATATTTTGGGCAATATCATAAATCCCTTGCTCATAGATTTCCCAACCGCGGTGAGGGTTGATTTTACGTCCAGGCATAACATAAGGCTCGTAAAAATGTTCTGGCAAGAGCGGACTGTCTGGATGCTTGGCAAAACGTGGCGCCATGACACGCAAAGGTTGGTAATAGTTGACTCCAAGAAAGTCCACTGTATGGTCACGAATAAGTTCTAACTCTTCAACAGTGTACTCTGGCAGCAAATCATGCTCAGACAAGATTTTCACTAACTCTTCTGGATAAGCCCCCAAGACAGACGGATCTAGGAAAGATTGAGCTTGAAAGAGATCGGCAATGCGAGCGGCCTTGACATCTGCGGGATGCTGGCTACGTGGGTAGGCTGGTGTCAAGTTGAGAACAATCCCAATCTTAGAATCAGGCAAAACTTCATGACAGGCCTTAACCGCAAGACTACTAGCCAGTTGTGTGTGATAGGCAACCTTAACCGCAGCTTTGGCATCCACCTTGTGAGGATAGTGGGCATCATAGAAATAGCCAAACTCTACGGGGACAATGGGCTCGTTAAAGGTAATCCATTGGTCTACCAAGTCACCGTAAGTCTCAAAACAAAAACGAGCATAGTCTTCATAGGCTGAGACAGTCGCCTTATTTTCCCAACCATCCCCAGTTTCTTGAAGGGCAAAAGGAAGGTCAAAGTGATAGAGATTGACTAGAAGACGGATTCCCTTAGCCTTAATGGCTTCAAATACCTGACGGTAGAAAGACACCCCTTGAGGATTGACCTCTCCACGGCCCTGTGGAAAAACGCGAGACCACTGGATAGAAGTGCGGAAGGCTGTATGGCCAGTCTCTACCAAAAGCTCAATATCCTTCTCCCAGTTCTCGTAAAAAGTCGATGTTTTGTCAGGTCCAATCCCATTGTAGTAGCGATTGGGCTCCACCTGATACCAATAATCCCAGAGATTATCTCCTTTACCATCACCAAGCACTCGTCCTTCTGTCTGTGGTCCAGAAGTGGAGGAACCCCAAACAAAATCCTTTGGAAATTTTAGCATAGCTTTACCTCTTCATTTACTCATTTCCCCCATTATACAGAAAAAACAAGGTAAAAACTAGTTACATTTTTGCCTTGTTTTTCTTCTGATTATAGTTTTTATTTCTTGCTGAGGATTTCAAGCGTTTCAAGCAAGTTGTCTGCGTGAACTTCGATGGTGTCACCAGTCGCCTTAATCTTAACTTCTACGATGCCATCGGCTGCTTTTTTCCCAACAGTGATACGGATTGGTAACCCAATCAAATCGCTATCACTAAACTTCACTCCGACACGTTCGTTACGGTCATCTGTCAAGACTTCGTAACCAGCTTCCATCAAGTTGGATTCCAGTTTTTCTGTCAAGGCTTGCGCTTCTTCGTCCTTGACATTGATAGTAATCAAGTGCACATCAAATGGTGCCAATTCTTTAGGGAAGTTAACTCCCCAAGCGTAACGGTATTCACCTTTTGGCGTTTTGTTGACAAAGAGGCGAGCGTGTTGCTCCATAACGGCTGAGAGAAGACGGCTAACACCGATACCGTAACAACCCATTATGATTGGCACAGCACGACCATTTTCGTCCAAAACATCTGCGCCCATACTTGCTGAGTAACGAGTTCCAAGTTTGAAGATATGACCGATCTCGATGCCACGGGCAAAGTTTAGGACACCTTGTCCGTCTGGTGAAATTTCACCCTCACGAACTTCACGAATATCCACGTATTCTGCAGTGAAATCACGACCTGGGTTCACACCCGTCAAGTGGTAGCCATCTTCGTTGGCCCCCACAACAGCATTGCGAACATCTTGTACCTTACGATCTGCAATGATTTTCACATTTTCTGGCAAACTAACTGGACCAAGTGAACCAAAACCAGCTGGAATAACGTTTGCTACTTCTTCCTCGCTAGCAACATCAAAGAAATCTGCACCCAAGTGGTTTTTCAACTTGACTTCGTTAAGTTGGTCATTTCCAACTAGAAGGGCTGCAACAAGCTCCCCATCTACCATGTAGAAGAGGGTTTTAATCGTTTGTTCTTCTGGGACATTTAGGAAGGCTGCGACTTCATCGATGGATTTAACACCTGGAGTTTCGACGCGAGTCACTTCTTCTTCCGCAACGACACGGTTGCTTGGTTTGTACTCGTTTGTTGCCATTTCTAAGTTAGCTGCATAGCTAGACTCACTTGAGTAGGCAATGGTGTCTTCACCAGAAACCATCCATTTGAGCAATTCTGCTTTGATTTCTTCTTGCACTTCTGCAGGAATTTCATCAAATGAGGCAACTGACTTGTCCAAAACAACCCAGCGGTCGAGGTCTGTACGGGCTGGTGTAATCGCCATAAATTCTTGGCTATCCTTACCACCCATGGCGCCACCATCACCGATGATGGCCTTGAAATCCAAACCACTACGAGTAAAGATACGTTCATAGGCCGCCTTGTACTCGTCATAAGTCACATCCAAACTATCGTAATTAGCATGGAAACTATAGCCGTCTTTCATGATAAATTCACGCGTACGGAGAAGGCCGTTACGTGGGCGTTTTTCATCACGGTATTTAGGTTGGATTTGGTAAAGGTTGAGTGGCAATTGCTTGTAAGACTTAACTGAATCACGGACAATAGCTGTAAAAGTCTCTTCGTGTGTCGGACCTAGGATAAAGTCCGACTTTTCACGGTTTTTCAATTTATAGAGGTCTTCACCATAGGTTTCATAACGGCCTGATTCACGCCAAAGATCGGCACTGAGAAGGGCAGGAGCCAACATCTCCACCGCACCAATCTTATCAAACTCTTGGCGCATGATATTCTTAGTCTTTTCAATCACACGGTTAGCCAGTGGTAGGTAAGAATAAACACCTGCAGAAACTTGACGAACATAGCCAGCACGCAACATAAGGGCGTGGCTGATAACTTGAGCATCGCTTGGCATTTCGCGAAGCGTTGGGATTAGCATTTTACTTTGTTTCATAATATTCCTCGATTATCTAAAAGAAGAGTCGCATAATGTCATTCCAGGTCACAGCTAGCATCAAGACAACCATGATAACTACACCAGCCATGGTGACATAGGTTTCAATTTCTTGTTTAAGGGGTTTCCGGCGGACAGCCTCTAGGATATTGAGCACAATCTTTCCACCATCCAAAGCCGGGATAGGAATCAAGTTAAAAATTCCAATATTGATGGAAATCATGGCTAGGAAGTAGAGGACATTCTCAATTCCATTTTTAGCAGCATCGCTACTTGCCTTAAAAATGGCAACAGGACCACCGAGTTTGTTCAAATCTGGATTGAAAATCAAGTTTTTCAGAGCCGAAAGGATACGGAGACCTGAGTCAGCAGCGGTTGTAAATCCACCAACAAACATAGACAGAAAGTCTGACTTGACTCCCGGTTGAACCCCGAGAATGTAACGTCCTTGATTTTCTTCTGGAGTCACAGTGACTTGTTTTTCGCTACCATTTTCAGAAATAGTCACATCCAAGGTCGGAGCGGTCTTGTCCTTGGTGTCTGCTTCCACAGCCTGGGTCAAATCTTGCCAATTCTTAACTTCGTGAGAGCCGACCTTGGTGATTTGGGCGGTTTCAGCCACACCCACCTTAGCCAAAGCTCCCTCTGGCATGACATGAAAGAGATTGGTCTGAGTATCTCTAACACCACCCTGCAAAAAGATCAGAATCCAAAAAACAACAACACCTAAGATAAAGTTATTCATAGGACCTGCAAAGTTGGTGATGAGCTTGCCCCAGATAGAAGCATTTTGGTACTGTACATCCAGAGGGGCAATGCGCACTTCGGTTCCATCTGCCTCAACAACCGTTGCATCATGATCCACTGCAAAGGTCTTTTCTTCTTCCAAAACCAAGCCTTTAATGAAGAGCTTGTCTTCAAAGTCAAACTGGGTTACCTGCATAGGGAGAGCTGTTTGATCCAGTTTTTTCCCAGATAGATTGATCCGTTTGACCTTACCATCCTCTGCAAGTGTTAAACTGACTGGGGTTCCAGTCTTGATCTCCGTCGCATCATCACCCCAACCAGCCATACGAACATACCCTCCTAAAGGAAGGATCCGAATGGTATAAGCAGTGCCATCCTTACCAATATGGGCAAAAATCTTGGGGCCCATACCAATAGCAAATTCACGAACTAGAATGCCTGATTTCTTGGCAAAATAAAAATGTCCAAACTCATGCACCACCACAATAATCCCAAAAACTAGGATAAAGGTTAGCAATCCAATCATTCAATATTCCTTTCTTTAGAACAGGCCAAACAAGTGCATGATAGGAAAGACAACTAGCATACTGTCAAAACGATCCGACACACCACCATGCCCCGGGATAAATTTCCCAGAATCCTTGACACCGAAATGGCGTTTCATGGCACTCTCAATCAAGTCACCAAACTGACCTGCCACACTGAAGAAGACGGCAAAGAGGCTCATTCTATAAATCCCATAAGGGAGAGCAACTGTGCTATCTACTAGCATGAAGATTGCTGTTACCAGTACCGCACCTAGAATACCACCGATAAAGCCCTCAATACTCTTATTAGGAGAAACTCTTGGTGCCAACTTATGCTTGCCAAAATTCATCCCTATCAGGTAAGCTGCACTATCTGTCGCCCAGACGATAAAGAGGGCCAGAAGCACCTTGTCAAAACCTGCCACCCGAGCATCTAGTAAGGCGTTAAAGCCAAAACCAACATAAAAGCTCACAGCAATTGGAAAGGCAGCATCTTCAATCGTATAGTTTTTACTGAAAACGGTCGTCCCTAGCATGATCGTAATTAAAACGCTGTAAGCAACCACATTCCCATCAACTGGCAAAAAAGTTAGATAATTTTCTAAGGGGATTGTGAGGGCAAATGTCGCAAAGAGGGTCAAGGCGCCCTCGATGGTCATGGTCTTTAGCCCCTTCATCTGCAAGAGTTCATGGACAGCCAGCATGGCTAACAAACCAATCCCTATCTGCAACAAGAGTCCTCCCACAAATAAGACTGGAAGGAAAATAGCCAGGGCCAATACCGCAAACAATGTTCTCTTTTGTAAATCTTGGGTCATATCTTCTCCTAAACTCCTCCAAAACGGCGATTGCGACGATTATAGGCCGTAATAGCCTCCTTCAAAGATGCTTCATCAAAATCAGGCCACAAGGTATCCGTAAAATAAAGCTCGCTATAGGCTGCTTGCCATGGCAAAAAATTACTCAAACGCAACTCGCCACTCGTGCGGATAATCAAGTCCGGATCTCGCAAATCCTTTGGCAGGTGTTGCGTGAAAAGATAGTCCCCAATCATATCTTCTGTGATATCACCAGGGTTGATTTTAGCATCTAAAACATCTTGAGCCAACCCCTTAAGAGCCTGCGTAATTTCAGCACGACCACCATAATTGAGCGCAAAATTGAGAATCAAGCCCGTATTGTTCTGGGTCAACTCCTCTGCTTTTTTCAAAGCTTCAAAAGTCGGCTTAGGCAAACGGTCTGTCTCCCCAATCATCTGAATCTTAACGTTATTTGCGTGCAATTCAGGGACGTAGTTGTCATAAAACTCAACGGGCAAGTTCATGATAAACTTGACTTCTTGATCTGGACGCGTCCAATTTTCCGTTGAAAAGGCATAAACCGTGATGACCTTAACTCCCATCTTGTTAGCTGCCT
The DNA here is from genome assembly GCF_003944205.1 of Streptococcus oralis subsp. dentisani. Lineage (GTDB taxonomy): Bacteria > Bacillota > Bacilli > Lactobacillales > Streptococcaceae > Streptococcus > Streptococcus oralis_BH. The sequence continues at coordinate 105,857 of NZ_RJPH01000003.1, read as the reverse complement.
TGGTTACCTTTTGGAGGGCTTCCATCCCTGCCTTATGACCAAAAACACGTGGTTGCATCCGTTTTTTTGCCCAACGACCATTCCCATCCATGATGATGCCAATATGAGCAGGAACCTGTGTTGGAACCTCGACTTCTACAGCTTTATCTTTCTTAAAAAATCCAAACATGTTCTTATTCCTATTCAAAAATCTATCGTTTCATTATACCATATTTCCCTATTTTCTTCTATTGCTAAGTTATTAGCTCTCCACACAGACAAAAAATAAGCCGCCTGATTGGGCGACTTAATTTTATAGGGAGATTATTATGAAAAAGTTTTAGGAGTTTAAGTTAAGTTCCTCTTAACTTATGAGCTTAGTATACACCTCCTAGCTTAAATTTTTCTTAAGTTTTTTGAGAAATGAAAAATCTAAAATAAGATTGCCCACTTGAGTGTACGAAAAGTAGCTCAAATCATCTCAAATAGCCAATCTAAGTCTAAAACCTAGCTTTTTCTGAAAGTCATTTCAAGCTGGCACCTTTTTCCATAGTTTATAGATTGGAACTTTGCTTCATAAATTACTTTCATAATACACTTATCTATCAAATCATATATTCTACACTATAGGTGGCATCTGATAAGATACGAGCCAGAAACTGCTTGGTTCGTTCTTCCTGCGGACGGCTAAAGAAATCGTGGGGATTGTTCTCCTCTACGATACGGCCTCCGTCCATAAAAATAACGTGATTAGCGACATCTCTAGCAAATCCCATCTCATGTGTGACGACCACCATAGTCACACCTTCTCCCGCCAACTGTTTCAGAACATCCAAAACATCTCCAACCAACTCAGGGTCTAGTGCAGATGTTGGTTCATCGAGTAAAATCACCTCGGGCTTGACGGCAATGGCACGCGCAATTCCTATTCGTTGTTGTTGCCCTCCAGATAGCTGGGAAGGGTAGTAGTCTTTATAGGACAGTAAACCAACTTTTTCCAAGGCAGATTCTGCACGTTTGAGCGCTTCTTCCTTGGGAACTTTACGAGCCACGATTAGGCCTTCTAGAATATTTTCCAGGGCTGTTTTATTTGCAAAGAGATTGTAGTGTTGGAAAACAAAGGCTGTTTTTTGGCGAATTTCTAGAATGTCTTTCTTGCTTAATTTGGCTAAGTCATAGGTCTTTCCTGCCAAGGTTAAATGGCCACTGTCAGCTTTTTCTAAGTGGTTGAGACAACGGAGAAAGGTCGTTTTCCCCGAACCTGATGGTCCTAAAATAACGACGACATCCCCTTGATTGACCTGGAGATTGACATCCTCCAGAACCTGCCTCTCTCCAAATGTTTTTGCGATATGTTCTACTTGTAACATCCTGTCCTCCTATACAAAACGCGCGCTAGATGCTTTTGCTCTCTTTTCTTTTTTCACATAGCCTTTCTCCAGTAGATAGAAGCCCCACTGAATCAAACCACAGATCAAAATATACTGCAAAAAGATCACAAAATAAGACTCAAAATACTGGTAACCGTAGGACGCTTCCACACGAGCAATAGCAGTGATATCCTTGATAGTCATAACAAAGACCAGGGAGGTCCCTTTGACGATATTGATCACCAGATTGGCCAAGTTAGGCAAGGCTGAACGCAAGGCTTGAGGAAAAACAATCCTTAGATAGGCCTGGGTCGTAGTCAGCCCAATCGCATGCGCTGCCTCTAGTTGTCCCTTGTCCACCGTCAAGATAGCTGAACGCAAAATCTCCGACAAACTCCCGACCGTCATCAAACTATAAATGATAAAAGCATAATAGAGAGGATCGAGCTTGAAAATATCAAAGTCGCTTCCTATGCTTTTGAAAAATTGATTCAGCAAACTTGGAAACAAACTATAAAAGAAGAGAATCAATAAAATCGGAGGAGTCGCTCGGATAAAAGCCAGATAGACCAGAGAAAAACTCCTCACCCCTCGAACCTTGTAGATCTGCCCCAAGGCTAAAAATAGAGCTGGTAAAAAACTTAAGACCATAGCCACAATCATGATAATCAAGGTGATTGGCACACCCTTCAAGGTCTCCAGAAAGGTCTTTACAATATAGTCTATATCCATTTCTTACCTCCCTTTTGTTTCCAAAGACTTCTCAAGCATACGACTCAGGCTAGAAATAACCAAGGCAATCCCCCAATAAAGAAGTGCAACTGCCGTATAGGTTTCCAGAGAGTAGTTCCCTAAATTGCGACTGATCAAGAGATTCCCTGCTCCCATAACATCAACAAAACCAATCGTATAAGCCAAAGCAGCATCCCGCATGAGATTGAGAATAGCAGTCGTTATATTGGGAAGAGCAACTTGAAAAGCTTGGGGAAAAATGATTCTCCAAAAAGTCTGACTTGGAGTCAAACCAATACTAAGCCCGGCCTCTGTCTGCCCCTTTGGAATAGCTTGATAGGCCGCCTTGAAAACCTCGGCAACAATAGCCGCAAACAAGAGAATCATCGTCAGGAGAACAAAAATAGTTTTAGACCAGTTGTTGATATCCAAACCAAGCCACCATTTCAGAAATTCTGGCAAGCCATAAAAGACTAGAAAAAGCAAGACAATCGGCGGTGTACAACGAAGGGTAAAGATATAGCCTTTGGAAATCGCTGCAAAACTCTTGTCTTCTCCTACTTGTGCCCAGGCCAAGAGACCTCCAAAAAGGGAACCAAGAAGAGTGGTAAAAAAGAGAATGGACAAGGTCATAGGAAGCGCCTGCCATAAGGTCGGCAAAAACTGAAAGACCTTGGAAAAATCATAAGAAACCATGCAAAACCCTTTCTAGTCTTGGAATTTCTGGTCTAGTCTTTGTCTACGTAACTAAAGACATCTTCTTTAAAGTATTGCTGAGATAGCTTAGCAAGCGTGCCATCTTCTTTCAACTCTTTGATTGCTTTTTCGTATTCTTTAGCGAATTGTTCACCCTTTTCATCACGGTGAATCAAGGGATAAGTTGGAATGCCTTTATAAGGGAACCAGCTGAGTTTATCCGCATATTGGTGGTAAGGGCCATCTTCTGCGGTAACTGCTTTTTCAAAGGACAGTTTGATATCAAAGAAGGCGTCATAACGTCCTTCCAAGACCCAAGCATAGGCATCTGCCACCTTAAAGGATTCTGCTGCTGTTAGCTCAATCGGTGCATCCTGATGTTTTTCATTGTAGCTGGTGATGACATTCCATTGAGCATTCTGTGGAGAGATGGGAACCAATTTCCCTTTATTCTTTGCAAAGTCATCAATGGTTTTGTATTTCTGTTCATCTTCTTTTCTGACAGTAAATCCGATGATGCTTGCTCCGACTGGTTCAGATGGAATGACAAACTTTTTAGCTCGTTCATCTGTGTACCAAGCTCCCTTGGTTCCGATGTCATACTTGCCTGATTCCAGACCAATCAAGAGGTCGTCATCACTGGTACCCGTATATTCAAATTGATAGTTTGCCAACTTCTCATCAACAGCCTTCAAAACAGCTACTTCATAACCATCTGATTCTCCTTTTTCATTGACAAAGTCATAAGGTACATAGTTTTGTGTATGGGCAACCTTCAAGGTTATGACTTCAGCAGACGAAGCCGTTTCTCCCTCCTTAGCTGGAGCGCCAGCTAAACTTCTCCCGATAATCGTTGCCCCAATTACTGCAACAACTGCTACACCACCGATAATCCATGCTTTTTTACTCATCTTTTTCTCCTTTAGTTTTCAAGCGCTTCTCTCACCCACTGGATACGTTCAACTGTGATATCACTTGGAATGGTACAATCTGCCCCAAGTACCAAGCCCTGTTCCCCAGCTTCTGCAACTAGTTTTTTTGCCTCAGCCTGAATGGCGTCCTTGCTACCAGTGTACAGCAAGCCTGTCTTACCATTTTCGAATCCTCCAAGAACCGTACGTCCCTTGAAAATCTCACGACCTTCCTTGAGAGTAATTCCCTCTGGTCCTACAGCCCAGTTAAAGACTTGGGCTGGATAGTCTGCAAAAAGGTGAATATCATTTCGCGCTCCCTCGTAGCCACAGATATGAAGAACAGTGACGCCACCAACAGCACTAGCTGCTTCCAGAACAGTTATCTCGCTAGGTGCAATGACGGCTTGATACTCTGCTGCCGACACTCGTTGATCTTGGATACTCTGCACGCTGAGGTAGATTCCATCAGCACCAGCCTCTTTGATGACAGCTCGGCTAAGACTCGCAATATCCTCTGCAATCACATCCAACACCTTCTTAAGGGCTTTAGGATCTTCCACCAGAAAATCTGCAATGAGGTCATCTCCACCAGACACTTCCCCTAGTAGCCACTTGAGATAGGTCACAGGAGCAAAAATATTATAAATCGCAACGATATCTTCTGTAAACTCTTGCTTGATTTTCTTAACCAAGTCAACCTGCTCTTTTATCCAAGCGTGATCTGGTCCGAGTGGTTGAATGGTCGCCAATTCTTGAAGTGATTTTCCTTTGGCAATCGCTGGATTTGGATAAGCAAAGTAGCCATCGCTCATGAGTTTGATAAAGTCCGGCTGAACTTCTCGGATAAAGCGCTTATGGCCCTCGATATTCTTCTCGATAATGACTGGATTTGAGAAACCGTGTAGCCATTCGTCTTCGGATGTGAAATGGTGCCAAAAGCCAACTGGCACACGATCAACCTTTTCACCTTTAAATGCTTTTAAAACCCATTCTCTTTTTTCTGACATTCTTATTCTCCATTTCTTACTTTTTTAACTAATAAACTGCTTGCAATATCATTCGAGCGTAGAAAGGGGAGACTGGACTTGGAAAAATCCTGAACTCCACGACATCTCTCTCCATTTTTGCAGTGCCCATTTTTTACGACACTTATGGTGACCAAGGCCAGCAAACCGACAACTGCAATGAAGATACCCCATCTTTTACTTTTCATAGCTCCTCCTTTTAGAAAACAGCTGCCTGACGAATCCAGTCCAACCTCTCTAAGTCAAAGTCATCTGGAACAGTACAGTCAGCTCCCAGAAGAACGCCTTTACTACCAGCTTCAGCCAGTAACCGTCTTGTTTCATCTTGCAATTCCGCCTTGGAACCTTGATAAAGCAAGCTTTTCTTGCCATTTTCAAATCCACCTAAAACGGCCTTGCCTGGAAACAACTCTTGCCCCTGTGTCAAACTAACACCCTCATGGTGGGTCGCCCAGTTGACCACTTGAGCTGGATAGTCCTTAAATATCGTCACATCATTGCTCGCACCTTCAAAACCACAGATATGGAGGATATTGGTCCCACCAACCTGATTAGCCGCCTCCAAAATCGCTATATTGCTCGGTTCGATATAGGTTTGGTAGAGTGCTGGTGTGATGCGCTCATCTTGAATTTCCTGGGTGCTGAGGTAAATCCCGTCAACACCGCCTTGCTGGATGATTTTCTGAGTTAGGATAGCAATATCTCCTGCAATAACGTCTAGAATCGCTCTGAATTGCTCAGGATTTTCAAGCAATAGATCAGCTACTTCCCTATCTCCTCGAGAAATTTCTGTACGGAACCAGCGCTTGAGGTAGGAGATAGGCGAAAAGATATTGTAGAAAGAGGCAATCTCTTCGGTAAAGGTCTCTCGAATCTCTTGTACCACTTCCACCTGTTGCTGAATCCATGGGTGTTCCTCACCAATCGACTCAATAGAAGTCAGCTCCTGAATGCTTGCGATCTTAGGACTATAGACATTACTTGGATAAAGGAAAAAACCGTCGCTCATAATTTTGACAAAATCAGGGCGAATCCTTTCCACATAGTTGCGATGCCCATCAACACTCTTTTGAAAGATACGTGGATTATTTAATCCCTGCCCCTTTTCTTCGAGTGTTACAAAATGAAACCAAAATCCTACAGGAACTCTCTCCACTTCGTCGCCTCGAATCGCTCTAAAAACTAGATCTCTTTTACTTGCCATACCTTTCTCCTTCCATTTGGATTGAAACCATCTTACCACTCCTTTTCCCCTTTTCCCAATATATATTGACTATCAACTCGATTAGAAATTTTTATATCTATAAAGAAAAACACCTTAGAAATCCCTTTAAATCAGGGTTTCCAAGGTGTTTATACTCATTGTTTTCAAATGATGTTCTCTACGATATGAAATTTTTATAAGCTTGATAAGAATTATTTATACTCAGTCTTATTCCACAGTTACTGACTTAGCAAGGTTACGTGGTTTGTCCACATCAAGGCCACGGTGGAGTGTTGCAAAGTAAGCGACTAATTGCGTTGGTACGACCATTGAGATTGGTGAGAGGTAAGGGTGGACGGTCGTTAGGACGATATCGTCTGTATCTTTGGCAACATTCTCTTCTGCAATAGTGAGAACCTTGGCACCACGGGCTGCGACCTCTTGGATATTTCCACGAGTATGGTTGGCAAGGACTGGATCTGATAGGAGGGCCAAGACAGGCGTTCCTTCTTCAATCAAGGCAATGGTTCCGTGCTTGAGTTCTCCTGCCGCAAAGCCTTCACACTGGATGTAAGAAATCTCTTTAAGCTTAAGACTCGCTTCCATAGCTACGTAGTAGTCTTGACCACGTCCGATATAAAAGGCGTTGCGAGTTGTTTCAAGAAGGTCACGAACCTTGGCATCAATGGTTTCTTTTTCTGAAAGGGTTGATTCGATAGACTGAGCTACGATAGACAACTCACGAATCAGATCAAAGGCTTGTGCTTTAGCATTGCCATTTGCTTCACCGACTGCTTTTGCAAGGAAGGCAAGGGCTGCAATTTGCGCTGTATAAGCCTTGGTTGATGCCACAGCAATTTCAGGACCCGCGTGAAGGAGCATGGTATGGTTGGCTTCGCGTGAAAGGGTTGAACCTGGCACGTTTGTCACTGTCAAGCTTGGGATGCCTAACTCATTGGCCTTGACCAAAACTTGACGGCTGTCAGCTGTTTCACCAGACTGGCTGATAAAGATAAAGAGTGGTTTTTGGCTGAGAAGTGGCATACCATAGCCCCACTCAGATGAGATTCCAAGTTCCACTGGCGTATCCGTCAATTCTTCCAACATCTTCTTAGAAGCAAATCCTGCATGGTAAGATGTCCCAGCTGCAAGGATGTAGATGCGGTCTGCGTCTTGAACAGCCTTGATGATAGCTGGGTCTACCACTACTTGACCTGCCTCATCTGTGTAGGCTTGGATAAGTTTACGCATAACTGTTGGTTGCTCGTCAATTTCCTTGAGCATGTAGTAAGGATAAGTTCCCTTACCGATATCAGACAAGTCAAGCTCGGCAGTATAGCTAGCACGCTCACGACTGTTACCATCATAGTCTTGCACTTCAACGCTATCAGCCTTGACGATTACCAACTCTTGGTCATGGATTTCCATATATTGGTTGGTCTCACGAATCATAGCCATAGCATCTGAGCAGACCATGTTGTAGCCATCTCCAAGACCAATCAAAAGTGGTGATTTGTTCTTTGCGACATAGATGACATCTGGATTTTCAGAGTCAATCAAGGCAAAGGCATAAGAACCACGGATGATGTGAAGAGCTTTTTTGAAGGCTTCAAGAACTGAGAAACCATCTTCTTCTGCAAATTTTCCAATCAAGTGAACGGCGATTTCAGTATCTGTCTGCCCCTTGAAGTGGTGACCTGCAAGGTATTCTTCCTTGATCTCAAGGTAGTTTTCAATCACCCCATTGTGCACCAAAACAAAACGTCCAGTCTCAGAGCGGTGTGGGTGAGCATTGTCCTCCGTTGGTTTACCATGAGTCGCCCAACGCGTATGACCGATACCAGTTGTTCCCTCAACACCAGCTGTCTTAGCAGACAATTCAGCGATACGGCCAACAGCCTTGACTAGATGATTTTCAGCACCACCTAGGACAAAAATTCCCGCAGAATCATAGCCACGGTATTCAAGCTTTTCAAGCCCTTGAATCAAAATATCAGTTGCATTTGTGTTTCCAACAACACCGACAATTCCACACATAGTATATACGACACAGACCAGCTGTGCTTTCTCCTTAAATTGGTATAGTCTGATTTTCCTTTTACAGAACCAGCAAAGACAGTATATACTTGTTTTTCTCACTTGTCAAGCATAAAAATTGGTATAGCTTTTTAAAATGCCATCAGAGCAAGATTTCACTTGAGAACTGACAAGTAGGATTCGATTACTTATAATAGAGAGAGGAGGTAGTTACCATGTGGTTTTTCTTCGCACTTTTATCTGCTGTCTTTGCAGCTTTAACTTCTATTTTAGCCAAGATTGGGATTGAAGGAGTTCCGTCCAATCTAGCAACAGCCATTCGTACGGTCGTCGTCATTCTTATGGCTTGGGCTATGGTTTTCTTGACCAATAGTCAGACTGAGATTGTCAACATCAGTAGAAAAAGTTGGCTCTTTCTCATCCTGTCTGGTTTGGCAACAGGCGCCTCCTGGCTCTGCTACTACAAGGCCTTGCAGATGGGCAATGCGACTTAGGTATCTGCTGTCGATAAGTTTAGTCTCGTCATTACACTCGTTTTAGCCTTTTTCTTTCTACAAGATGTCCTGACGTTTAAAACAATCATTGGATGTATACTGATTACGATTGGAACCTTGGTGATGATTTTGTAATCCTCTCCCCCTCCATATATGAGCTCCCCCCAAAAAAGCTAGATAGTTTTGGGGGTATTTTCTTACGTCTAAATTTATAAGTACAGGAAATCAGCTTCAAGCGTCTAGCAAAAAGGAGAGAACCAAATTGGTTCCCTCCAAGATGTGGTTTTTCATCATCCCACTACACAGTTGACAAAAAACTAATTATCTCAGGCGGCTAACTTCGACTTGAAATTTTGCCTTTCTAAATCTGAATATGGTAAACTGATGACCGACTTTTGACTAATCTAAGAGCATCATGGAATCAATAAACAATTTCTTTGTGAAATAACCATTTTTAATTAAGTAAGCTGTGTATTTTGCTCTTGTGACCATTTGATCATACTCTTCTTCCGTACATTCCTGAACCACGCGGCTAGCTTCTTCCAAGCTGGACACGACAAAGCCCAAACCTTTCTCACGGATATAGTCCACATTAGAAAGATAGTCTGGCACAACCACAGGAATACCCGCGGCCAGATAAGTTGTCAACTTATAAGAAACATTTTCTTTGTAGTAGTCACGCTCTTCCGCAGGATTTTCGGAATTTCCCCATACTAGGCCAAAACCTCCTCCTTTAGACAACTCCAACAATAATTCCTGCTGAGTTCGCCACCCCTCAAGATGGACTTTGGAATAATCTACTCCCTCTGCTCTCGTAGCATAAACATGAAGGGGGGTACTGTGTTTCCAGTCAACAATATGTGGAAAACGAGATGGATCCCCTGAGAAGATTAATTTTTTCTCAAATTTTGGAGTATAGAGTTCCAAACCATGGGGAAGATCCCAGAGTGTTTGAACAACGTAGTTCTTGACGGTTAATCCTTCTGAAACGAGTTTCTGGTACATTTGTTCGGATGGTACTACCACCACATCACATTTATTATACATGTCAATGTGGGCCTTCATAAGATAATAATTGCTCTCAAACATTAGTGGCTGAACATCATGGATAAACATCACCATTTTTACATGAGAAAGCTTTAACTTTTCTATCAAGTGATTGTCCCATTCAACACTATTCCATGAAGGAGATTGGAAAAAAACGACATCTCCATAAGATACCCCCGCGACAATTCCATCCATCCGCGAGTTCAGTTCTTCCCACGGTTCATGGCTTGCATCATAAAAATATATCCCCAGTTCGTTAACTCCAAAGTCTCGAACAATTTTCATGACATTGTTCTGCGCCATCAAGGCAACACTCGTTGATGCTTGCCCAAATAAATTTGTGAAATGTACTTTCATTGTTTTCTAAATCCTCGTCTCAGTAATTTCTCTAAACATTGTATCATAATTTACGACTTTTCAAAAGCGTTTACATGCCAATTTTCAAGCTCAAGTTAGTTACTTGGGATAATTTTCCAGGAGTCTTATCTTCCAAGAACAATAAGGATAGCCTTAATAGACGTTTTTCTCACTCAATCTCACAAATTCGGTATCTTTGTTAGCTATGATAGATTGAATGAGTTGTTCCTGTTGAGTATATAATTTTTTGCATCTTTAGATTTCTCTGCTCATCTTGTGATGATTACAAACTCACATATAGAATTCTTATGTAATCAAGTCACTAACTTCTTTTCAAAGATTTGAGAAAGTGAGATTTTCCCATTTTTCTTGCCAATTTTTCTTGGATAATCGTGTTTGATAGAGTTTCATTCGGTCTTCATTTTCTAAGAAGTGAGGAGTCGGATGAACTTGAAAGTTCAAGATATCCTCGAGTCCATAGGGGGCAAAAAGCTCTAAAGTGGAATCTTCATTCAAGCGAAGTCCTACCGCCGTACAGCGCTCTGGATATTTACTCATGGCATCACAAGAACTCGTGTAAGGCACAGTGTGGGGACTGTGCAGATGCATATAGACCTGATTTTTCAACTCCCACTGATATCGAGGGAAATCTTCTCTCAGCTTTTTCTCTAGGGATACTGTTTCCTCATAAGAAATATCTGGATCAAAGAAAATCACATCCACGTCCGTTTCATGATCAAAAGGGGATTTGTCTGACAAGAGATTCCAGATGAAATTTCTAACCGAACCTGCTGCCAACCACGAGTCTTTCAGACCAAGGTCTCGAATGATGATCAGAATAGTCATCATATCTGGATTTTTTCTAAAAATTTCTAGAATATCTTGCTCATTTCTCACTGTATTCATAGCCCAAATGCTCGTAGGCCTTAGCCGTTGCAACCCGTCCAGACCGTGTCCGCATGATAAAACCTTTCTGGATGAGGTAGGGTTCGTACATGTCCTCCACCGTTTCACGCTCCTCGGCAATATTAACAGAAAGAGTTCCTAAACCGACAGGACCTCCACCATACATCTCAATCATGGTACGAAGAATTTTTTGGTCCACATAGTCCAAACCTTCATGGTCTACATCTAGCATGGTCAAAGCCTTATCGGTAATCACATCATCAATCAAGCCGTCACCCATAATCTGGGCAAAGTCGCGCACGCGCTTGAGGAGACGATTGGCAATACGGGGAGTTCCTCGACTACGTAAGGCCAACTCAGCAGCTGCCTCATGAGTGATTTCCATCTCAAAAATATCTGCCGTTCGTTCAACAATTTCCGTCAAGTCAGCGTGGGCATAGTATTCCATATGACCCGTAATCCCAAAACGTGCTCGTAGAGGGTTTGAAAGCATACCCGCACGGGTCGTCGCTCCGATTAAGGTGAATGGCGGCAAGTCCAAATGGACACTGCGACTGCCTTCTCCAGCCCCAATCATAATGTCAATGTAGAAGTCCTCCATGGCACTATAAAGCACCTCTTCTACTGACATGGGCAAGCGATGAATCTCGTCAATAAAGAGGACGTCCCCAGGCTCCAAATCATTCAAAATCGCTACCAGATCACCCGCTTTTTCAATGACAGGACCAGACGTTTGCTTGAGATTGACACCTAATTCGTTAGCAATGACAAAGGCCATGGTCGTTTTCCCCAAACCTGGAGGCCCAAATAAGAGCACATGGTCCAGCGCTTCATCCCGCATTTTGGCAGCTTCGATAAAGATTTGCAGCTGGTCCTTGACCTTATCCTGCCCGATATATTCACGTAAGTATTGAGGACGGAGCGTACGTTCTACTAACTCCTCATCCCCCATTATCTCATTATCTAAAATTCTATTCATGTTTCCATTATATCAAAAATCCAAGCCACAAACAAAAAAGCCACCTGATTGGGTGGCTTCTTTAGGGAGATTATTATGAAAAAGAAAGGATTAGGATTTCATTAAATAAAGTTAGGAGGTCTTTATCTAATGGCTATATGATACACGAGGAGACTTAAAATTACCTTAACTTTTTTCTGATTTATTATTTTTTTAATTTTCCCCAAATGAAATTTCCTTTCTCAAGTCACAAAAAAGCCACCTGATTGGGTGACTTCTTTAGGAGATTATGATGAAAAAGAAAAGTTTGGGATTTCATTAAATAAAGGGTACTCAATGAAAATCGAAATCAGACTAGGCAGATAGACGCAAGCATAACTATAGTTAGCTAAGTCGACTCTAACGAAGGTTGATGAGATTTTCGAAGAGTATTAGGAGGTCTTTATTTAATGACTATATAATACACGAGGAGACTTAAACTTTGCTTAAGAAAAAACAAAATTTTTTATTTTTTTCGATCGACCCAAATCATTCCTGTGCAATTATAAGTAGATAAGGTTTCAAAACCCAGAGAACGATAGAATCCCAAGGTTTTTTCTGTCTGTTCGGTCACTAGTTGGACTTGATAGGCATCTTTGTAATCAGCTAAAGCCTCTTTCATCAAGGCACTGCCAATTCCTTGGTGCTGATAAGTAGGCAAAACGATCAAATCCTGAACAAAAATCGACGAAAAACCATCTCCGACCAAACGAACCAAGCCCACCACGGCATTGCCATCAAGTGCCAGATAAATCGCTAATGAGTGAGACAAGGCCTTCTCCAGCATCTGAGGTTGATGGGTATAATTTGTCCAACCGACTGCCTGATAGAGATGCAAAACATCATTTATATTTACTAATTCTTGCTTTCTAACGGTAATCATGTCAACACCTCTTAGATTTCTCTCAAACTCTTGTACTGCCGTCCATTCTTGTCAAAATTTTTAGGAGCCAGCCATGCTTCCAAACGAGCTTTGACTTGAGGCCAGTCCTTATCAATCATAGAGAGCCAATCCGTATCCCTCGTACGCCCCTTATAAACAACTGCCTGACGGAAGGTTCCTTCATAGACAAAGCCCAAACGTTCCGCAGCTCGTCTTGATGGAAGATTTAGAGCGTCGCATTTCCACTCATAGCGACGATAGTTGAGTTCCTCAAAAACATAGCGAGCCAAGAGATACTGGGCTTCTGTTCCTATCCTCGTCCCCTTAAGTGCTGGTGAAAAGGTGACGGCACCCACTTCTATTACTCGGTTATTCTGGTCAATGCGCATGAGAGAAAAAGTTCCCAAGGCCTTACCAGTTGCCTTGTCTATAATCGCATAGTAAAAACGATCCTTACGAGCCAACATCTGATTTAAGACGGTGACCAGTCCCGCCATATCTGCCATCGGCTCCTGAAAGAGGTAGGTCCACATCTCCCGAGGCGTATCTGGACCATAGACAGCTAGCAAATCCTCCGCATGCTTTTCCACTGAAAGAGCTTCTATCCGAGCGTAGCGCCCTTCTAAGAAATCAATGGCAGGCAATTCACCTGGTGTATAACCTTCCATTGACTCACCAATCATCTGACCATATTCGTTTACTGGCATCGTTTTTCTCCTTGATTCACTTTTCAAACTTTACAGTTGCACATAGTATATCATACTTTCATATCAAGATTCAAAAAATCCTCCAGATTCTACTCTGAAGGATTTATATTTTATTTCCCAACAATATTAACGAGTTTAGTTGGCTTCAATGGTCCAGTGGACTATTGAAGGTGGCAGATAGGGCTAATAAACTCGTTATTTAACAACGATATTAACGAGTTTGTTAGGTACCGCAATCACCTTCACGATTTCCTTACCGTCAATTTCTGCTTTAACTTTTTCATCCGCTAGAGCGATTTCTTGCAATTCTTCACGTGATAGGTCTTTCGCAACCATGAATTTGGCACGGACTTTACCTTTGATTTGGACGACGATTTCGATTTCGTCTTCAACCAATTTGCTTTCGTCCCATGTTGGCCAAGCCACGTAAGAGATGGATTCACCTGTTGCTGCAACAATTTGCCAGAGTTCTTCTGCCAAGTGAGGTGCAAATGGGGCAATCAATTGGATAAAGCCTTTGGCATAGTCCACATAGAGTTTGTCTTCCTTATTAGCAGCGTTGACAAAGACCATAAGTTGGGCAATGGCTGTGTTGAATTTCATGGATTCGATTTGCTCAGTGACAGATTTAACTGTTTCATTGTAGACCTTGTCAAGAGCGCCATTATTTTCCGCAACAATTTCTTTACTTGTAATCAAACGGTAAACACGGTCAAGGAACTTACGGCTTCCTTCCAGACCTTCTTCTGACCAAGCAATCGAAGCGTCAAGCGGTCCCATGAACATTTCATAAACACGAAGGGTATCGGCACCGTATTGTTCCACCACATCGTCTGGGTTAACAACATTCTTAAGAGATTTAGACATCTTGGCTGGTGCTTGCTCCAACTCTTCTCCTGTTTCCACATGGAAGAAGGAACCGTCACGTTTTTCAACCTTGTCAGTCGCCACAAGCGCACCACGGTGATCACGGTAGCTAGTTCCCAAAATCATACCTTGGTTAAAGAGTTTTTGGAATGGTTCCTTAGTCGGAACAACTCCAATATCATAGAGGAATTTGTGCCAGAAACGAGCATAGAGCAAGTGAAGTACAGCGTGCTCTGCACCGCCCACGTAGATATCTACTGGCAACCATTGTTTGAGGAGATCCTCATCGGCCAATTTTTCTGTGTTATGTGGGTCGATATAGCGGAGGTAGTACCAACTTGAACCTGCCCATTGTGGCATAGTGTTTGTTTCACGACGACCTTTGACACCATCTTCACGAGTCACTTCAAGCCAGTCTGTCAAGTTAGCCAATGGGCTTTCCCCTGTACCTGAAGGACGGATATCCTTGGTGACTGGCAAGACAAGTGGCAATTCACTTTCAGGAACAGCTGTTGAAGTCCCATCTTCCCAATGAATGATTGGAATTGGCTCACCCCAGTAACGTTGACGACTAAAGAGCCAGTCACGGAGACGGTAGGTCACCTTCTCTTGACCACAGCCTGCTTCTTCCAACCAAGCTACAATTTTAGTAATAGCGTCTTCTTTGTTCAGCCCATCTAAGAAGCCTGAATTGACATGAAGACCGTCTTCAGTATAGGCAGCTTCTGCTACATTTCCACCTTCAAGCACTTCTACGATTGGAAGACCAAACTGTTTAGCAAATTCCCAGTCACGTTGGTCATGGGCAGGCACGGCCATGACAGCACCTGTTCCATAGCTAGCAAGAACATAGTCTGCTATCCAGATTGGGATTTCCTTGTCATTGACAGGGTTGATGGCATAAGCACCAGTCCAAACCCCAGTTTTTTCCTTGGCAAGGTCGGTACGAGCCAAGTCTGACTTGAGGCTGGCTTGATGTTTGTAGTCAACTACAGCCTCTGCTTGCTCTGGGCTTGTAATCGCGTCAACCAAATCATGCTCAGGAGCCAAGACTGTGAAAGTCGCACCGAAAAGAGTGTCAGGACGAGTGGTAAAGACGGTAAATTCCTTGTCCGTTCCCTTAACTTTAAAGGTTACATTAGCACCAGTGGATTTGCCAATCCAGTTGCGTTGCATATCCTTGATAGATTCTGGCCAATCCAACTCATCCAAGTCATTGAGCAAGCGCTCTGCATAGGCAGTGATTTTAAGCATCCATTGACGCATTGGTTTGCGGACAACGGGATAGCCACCACGCTCAGAAGTTCCGTCAGGAAGCACTTCTTCGTTGGCGATAGCTGTTCCCAACTCTTCAACCCAGTTTACAGGCACTTCGGCTTCATAGGCCAAGCCTTTTTCGTAAAGCTTAGTGAAAATCCATTGCGTCCACTTATAGTAGTTTGGATCTGTTGTGTTAACCTCACGATCCCAGTCATAAGAGAAGCCAAGCGCATTGATTTGACGTTTGAAGTTGGCAATGTTTTCCGCTGTAAATTCTGC
Source organism: Streptococcus oralis subsp. dentisani (assembly GCF_003944205.1). Lineage (GTDB taxonomy): Bacteria > Bacillota > Bacilli > Lactobacillales > Streptococcaceae > Streptococcus > Streptococcus oralis_BH. The sequence continues at coordinate 90,103 of NZ_RJPH01000003.1, read as the reverse complement.
TGGGTCATTCCCCGTATCCATAGCGTATTGCTCTGCAGGCAAACCAAAGGCATCCCAACCCATTGGATGAAGGACATTGTAGCCTTGCGCACGTTTGTAACGGCTGAGAATATCCGTTGCTGTATAACCTTCTGGGTGTCCTACGTGCAATCCAGCTCCTGATGGATATGGGAACATGTCCAGAGCATAAAACTTCGGTTTTGAGGCATCTGTTCCTGTCTTAAATGTATGATGTTTCGCCCAGTAGCCCTGCCACTTAAGCTCGATTTCCTTATGATTGTAAAAACTCATGCTATTTCTCCAATTTTATGATGTTACTATTATACCATTTTTGGGGGAATTTGAAAGTCGAGAAAGAATCTTTTCCCCTCCATTATCAAGAAAGATTGGCTCTGAAAACACTCTTGCTAAACTGAATAAAAATAGCTCCTATGCGGAGCTATCTTGATCAATGCTTATTTTCTTCCATCTTCTCACGTCCCAGTTCCCGATAACAACGGTCACCGACGACATCGACTGTAAACTGGCCGTTCTCGTATTCTAGGATGGTCACACTACCATTATCCAAGCCATGTGGGTGCATGCCATTGATGAGGTAAACCATCGTACCAATGGTCATCCCGTGACTCACAACGAGAGCATTGCCCCCTCCGTGTTCTTCCATTTCTTTGGCAATCGCTTCAAAACCTTCCTTAATTCGACCACTGAGTTTTTCCCAACCTTCAGCCCAGCCTGCAGTATCAACCTCAACTAGACCTTCTGCTAGCTCTGCATAGGACAACTGATGAACATGGTCTACATTGAAAATTCTCGGAATCAACCCCATAAAGAGGTCCCCATCATAGGCTCCATCAAAACTACCAAAGCACCACTCACGGATTCGCTTATCCATTCGATAAGGAATTTTCCCCTGCAAACCAAGTTCTTCTAGGATAATTCCCATGGTTTGAATAGTACGCCCTGAATCGCTGGAATAAGCTCTGTCAAACTGCAAACCAGACTCTCTCAAGCCAATTCCCAGTTCATGGATTCCCAACTCACCTTCTGCGGTTAGAGGCGTATCACTCCATCCTTGAGCACGTCCAATCGTGTTAAACATCGTTTTACCATGACGGATCAAGTACAATCTTACTTTAGACATTTTCTATCCTCCATTTTCTTCTATTATATCATGGAACAAAGAAATATTCGGCTTTCAACAGTAAAGTCCGCTCTCGTAATTTTCCCACAAGAAAAGCTACCCTAACGGTAGCTTTCCTAGGAGATTATTATGAAAAAGTTTAGGATTCTAATTAAATAAAGTTAGGAGATCTTTATTTAATGATTATAGTATACACAGTCATCCTTAAACCCAACTTAAATCCTCTCTCTCTTTTATTAATTTTTAAAACTATGGATAGGAGCAGGAATTTGCCCACCGCGAGAGATGAAATCAACAGACGAAGCCTCGTTGACCTTCATAACTGGAGCAGTTCCTAGCAAGCCACCAAACTCAATCATATCGCCTTCTTTGCCCTTTGGAATAATACGGACGGCCGTTGTCTTCATGTTAATGACACCAATTGCTGCCTCATCCGCAATCATAGCCGCAATGGTTTCAGCAGGTGTATCTTCCGGAATGGCAATCATATCCAGCCCAACAGAACAGATAGCCGTCATGGCTTCTAGTTTTTCTAAATTCAGAGAGCCATTTTGCACCGCAGCAATCATCCCCTCATCTTCAGAAACGGGGATAAAAGCACCTGACAAGCCACCGACTTGGTTACAAGCCATCACTCCGCCCTTTTTAACTTGGTCATTCAAAAGAGCGAGGGCAGCCGTCGTCCCATGCGTGCCAACTGTTTCTAGTCCCATTTCCTCAAGGACACGAGCCACAGAATCTCCAACTGCAGGAGTAGGTGCCAAACTTAGGTCGACAATTCCAAAGTCAACACCAAGGCGTTCACTCGCCATTTGCCCAACCAATTGACCGATACGAGTAATCTTGAAGGCCGTTTTCTTGACTGTTTCCGCTACTACATCAAAGCTCTGTCCACGAACTTTTTCCAAGGCACGCTTGACAACTCCCGGACCAGAAACACCGACATTGATGATAACATCTGCTTCACCGACACCGTGGAAGGCTCCCGCCATAAAAGGATTATCCTCAACGGCGTTAGCAAATACGACCAACTTGGCAGCTCCCATATCCGATAAGCTCGCTGTTTCCTTGATAATACGTCCCATATCTGCGACCGCAGTCATGTTGATGCCTGACTTGGTTGAGCCGATATTGACAGACGAACAAACCTTGTCTGTCTCAGCTAGAGCTCGTGGGATAGAATTGATGAGAATCTCATCTCCTTTTTGGTAGCCTTTTTGTACCAAGGCCGAAAAACCACCAATAAAGTCAACACCAATCTCCTTAGCCGCCCTATCAAGAGCCTTTGCCAAAACGACATAGTCCGTCGCATCTGTCGCTGCTCCAATCAATGAAATCGGAGTCACCGATACTCGTTTATTGACAATCGGAATCCCAAGTTCTGCAGCAATTTCGTCTCCTACAGCCACTAGATTTGCTGCTTTAGTCGTGATTTTTTGGTAAATCTTATCAGCAGCACGTTCAATATCTGGATCGATACAGTCCAAAAGAGAAATCCCCATGGTGATGGTTCTGATATCGAAGTTCTGCTCTTCGATCATGGCAATGGTTTCCGTAACTTGTCTAATATCCATGATAACCTCCTAGATATTGTACATAGCATCAAAAATCGCTGCACTTTGAATATTGATTTTAACATTCAAGGTCTGACCGAAAGTTTCAAACTCATTACGAAGAGTGGTGAAATCTTGCTTTTCGTCACTAGAAACGACCGCCATCATGGTAAAATACTCATCCAGTACTGTTTGAGAAATATCGTCAATATTCAAACCCAACTCTGCAATCTTCGTAGACACGCTTGCAACAATACCTGCCTTGTCCTTGCCAACCACTGTAATAATAGCCTTCATCTTTAGACTCCCATTCTACGATTATTAGAAAACCTGAACGTTTTTGATTTTCTTTTTCCTTAGTATAGCATATTTCCGTAAAAAATACTAAAAAACGCCTGCTTACGAAGTTGTTCTTAAACAAAAAACAATTTCGTAAACAAGCGTCTACCCTATCAAATGATGATGAGTGTTCCCGCTAGGACCGAAGTCCCAGCGGTAGACCAGAGCTAGACTAAGAGCACAAGACTCCATCATCATAACACTCAACAAAATTGATGATTTTATACTAATTCGATGATCGCCATTGGCGCAGCATCACCACGACGTGGTTCAGTTTTAAGGATACGAGTGTATCCACCGTTACGTTCAGCATAACGAGGTGCGATTTCTGAGAATAATTTTTGAAGTGCTGTAGTAGAAGTGTACTTATCAGTTGCTTCATCATAGTTTTCAGATGCGATTTCATTACGTACAAAAGCAGCTGCTTGACGACGTGCATGCAAATCACCACGTTTACCTAGAGTAATCATTTTTTCAACAGTTTTACGGATTTCTTTAGCACGAGCTTCAGTTGTCACGATTGATTCGTTGATCAAAAGGTCAGTTGTCAAATCGCGAAGCATTGCTTTACGTTGTGAGCTAGTGCGTCCTAGTTTACGGTAAGCCATGTATTCCTCCTTTATTTATCTTTTAATCCAAGACCCAAGTCAATGAGTTTGAGTTTCACTTCTTCCAAACTCTTGCGTCCAAGATTTCGTACTTTCATCATCTCTGCTTCAGATTTTTCTGTCAAATCATGCACAGTGTTGATACCGGCACGTTTCAAACAGTTGTATGAACGCACAGACAAGTCCAGTTCCTCAATCGTACGATCCAAAATACGATCGTCAGATTCAGTATCAGCTTCTTTCATCACTTCAGTTGACTTAGCAATCTCAGTAAGATTTGTAAACAAATCAAGATGTTCTGTCAAGATTCGTGCTGAAAGCCCTAAAGCATCTTCTGGAATAATTGTTCCATTAGTCAAGATTTCAAGGGTTAATTTGTCAAATCCATCATTGCTACCTACACGAGCAGGCTCTACTTGATAGTTGACTTTTGTAACTGGTGTATAAATAGAATCTACAGCAAGTGTTCCAACTGGTGCATTATCTTTTTTGTTTTCATCAGCAGGTACATATCCACGACCACTGTTAACAGTCATTGTCGCTTTTAGAGAAGAACCTTCACCGATTGTAAAGAGATAATGATCTGGATTTACAATCTCAATATCACTGTCAGTCAAAATATCTCCAGCTGTAATTTCAGCAGGGCCTTCAACGTCAAGCTCAATGATTTTTTCGTCTTCAACGTATGATTTCACTGCAATCCCTTTAATGTTCAGAATGATTTGCATCACGTCTTCACGAACACCTGGAACTGTGTCGAACTCATGCAAGACACCTTCAATATTGATAGATGTCACTGCTGCTCCTGGTAGGGAAGCTAGTAGTACACGACGAAGAGAGTTACCAAGAGTTGTACCGTAGCCACGTTCAAGCGGTTCGATTACAAACTTGCCATAATCTTTATTTTCATCAATTTTTGTTATATTTGGTTTTTCAAACTCGATCATTTAGTTACTCCCTCTTAAACGAAAAGCAGTGTAATGCAATGATTATACACGGCGACGTTTTGGAGGACGAGCACCATTGTGTGGCACTGGAGTCACATCACGAATTGCTGTTACTTCAAGACCAGCGGCAGCAAGCGCACGAATAGCTGACTCACGACCAGAACCTGGACCTTTTACAGTAACTTCAACTGATTTAAGACCGTGTTCTTGTGCAGATTTAGCAGCAGCTTCTGAAGCCATTTGAGCAGCGAATGGTGTAGATTTACGAGAACCTTTGAAACCAAGAGCACCTGCTGATGACCAAGCAATTGCATTACCATGCACATCAGTAATCATAACAATAGTGTTATTAAATGTAGCGTGAATATGAGCAATACCAGATTCGATATTCTTTTTCACACGACGTTTACGTGTTGGTTTAGCCAAGACTTTTACCTCCTATATTATTTTTTCTTACCAGCAATCGCAACAGCTTTACCTTTACGAGTGCGAGCGTTGTTTTTAGTGTTTTGTCCACGGACAGGAAGTCCACGACGGTGACGAATACCACGGTAAGAACCGATTTCCATCAAACGTTTGATGTTCAAGTTTACTTCACGACGAAGGTCACCTTCAACTTTGATTGCATCCACTTCACGACGGATAGCATCTTCTTGATCTGATGTAAGGTCACGTACACGAACATCTTCTGAGATTCCAGCAGCAGCCAAAATTTTCTTAGATGTTGCAAGTCCGATACCATAAACGTAAGTCAATGAGATTACTACGCGTTTGTCATTTGGAATGTCAACTCCAGCAATACGAGCCATGTTTTCTCCTTTCTATCTTATCCTTGACGTTGTTTGTGTTTTGGATTTGCTGGGCAAATTACCATAACACGACCATTACGACGAATTACTTTACAGTATTCGCAAATTGGTTTGACCGATGGTCTTACTTTCATTTCTTATCCCTCCAAGTTTTTCGATTATTTAAAGCGGTAAGTGATACGTCCACGTGTCAAGTCATATGGACTCATCTCGACAGTAACACGATCTCCCGCTAAAATACGAATATAGTTTTTACGAATTTTACCAGAAACTGTTGCTAAAATCTGATGTCCATTTTCAAGTTCAACCGTAAACATTGCGTTAGGCATTGTATCGACTACTTTGCCTTCAACTTCAATCACATCGTCTTTTGCCACGCAAAAGCACCTCCATAAATTTCGATTTGATGCCTCTAGACACAGAGACAACAATTATAAGTCAGACTATCTCAGTATAACATTTGTAACGATTTTTTGCAAGTGTGAAAAACGCTTTATTTCAAATTTGTCAATACTTTTTCGATGTCTTTAAACACATCGTTGATATCTTGATTTCCTTCGATATCGTGGACTAATCCTTTAGCACGGTAGTGAGCAATGATTGGTTCACCTTGAGCGATATTGACATCCAAACGACGCTTCACTGTCTCAGGTTTGTCATCCTCACGTTGGTAATAATCTTCTTCTTTGTAGTCAACTGGTGGGTTGAAAACTTTGTGGAAGGTTTCACCTGTTTGGCGGTGGATAATACGGCCGCTCAAACGTTCCAAGAGACAATCTGGGTTCACTTCGATATTAATCACACCTTCAAGTTCAATACCAAGTTCAGCCAATGTTTTGTCTAAAGCATGGGCTTGTTCAATGGTGCGTGGGTAACCATCCAACAAGAAACCTGTTTCTTTGATATCATCCTGTGAAAGGCGTTCTTTAACAATTCCATTTGTAACTTCATCTGGAACCAACTCACCTTTGTCAATATATGACTTCGCAAGTACACCCATTTCGGTTTGATTTGCCATAGCAGCACGGAACATATCTCCAGTTGAAATGTGTGCCACGTGGAATTGTTCCACAATTTTAGCTGCTTGCGTTCCCTTACCTGCTCCAGGTAAGCCCATAATCAAAAGATTCATGATAGGATCTCCTTATTTTGTATTTAAATAGAAGCAGAAAACTTATTTCAACCCCTATTAAAAAACAAAATAGAAGAGGGGAGATGAAAATCTATCTTTCTAGATAGACCTTCATACTCCACTCCCTAAGCAAAAGTAATCTTGCTTTTATTCTGTTTTGTCCATGAAACCAACATACTTACGTTTCAATAGGTAACCTTCTAGCTGTTTGATTCCTTCGATACCTGTCGAAATAATGATCAAAAGACTAGTTCCCCCAAAAGCAACCGCTTCTGAGAGCCCAAAGACATCTTTTGCTACAATCGGCAAGATTGAAATCACACCAAGGAAAAGGGAACCGACGGTTGCAAGGCGACGAAGAAGTTTTGACATAAACTCTTCCGTTCCTTTACCTGGACGGACACCATGGATATAGGCTCCGCTCTTTTGCAAGTTTTCTGCTGCTTTCTCTGGATTGATCTGTACAAATGTATAGAAGAATGTAAAGAGAATAATCAGTAGTGCATACATGGCAACACCTGTTGGAGATGTTGTAGATAACATTTCCTGTGCTGTACGTACCCAAGCCCAATCATGACCTGTAGCGCTGACAAACTGAAGAATAGCCGCAGGTGCTGCTGTAATGGAACTTGCAAAGATAACTGGGATAACACCAGCAGGATTGACCTTCAAAGGAAGGTAAGAACTGGATGGAGCACCTTGAGCAACTTTTGTATATTGGATCGGAATTTTATATTCTGCCTGTTGTACATATGTTGTAAAGTAAACAATCAACAAAACAGCGATAATGAGAATAACGACAAATATAATAGATGATGTCAACCGATCACTCGGGATATTGACAAAATAGTCCACGTAGATACCATGAATCATCTCTGGAATTGAAGCCACAATCCCTGCAAAGATAATCATAGACACCCCGTTACCATATCCCTTATCAGTGATTTGCTCCCCTAGCCAAGTAACAATCATAGTACCTGCAGTCAGGATAATACCAATCGTAACAAAGACTTGAGGGGTTAGATCTGTCGTTAATAATTTTGCACCAGATAGAGTATTAAAACCAGCAGTGATTCCGATTGATTGCACAAACGCAAGTACAAGCGCAATATAACGAGTCGCTTGGTTTATCTTTCTCCGTCCTACTTCCCCCTGCTTGCCCCACTCTACAAACTTTGGAACAATATCCATTTGTAGCAATTGAACAACGATGGAAGCTGTGATATACGGACTCACACCGAGTGCAAAAACCGAGAAGTTCTTCATGGCATTCCCTGAAACTAAACTAAGCATGTTTAAGAAGGATAATCCACTCAAAGCTTCCAGACTTTTTGCATTCACACCTGGTACAGTAATACTAGTCCCGATACGGAAGACAAGTATGATAAAAATCGTAAAGAGAATTTTTGATCGTACTTTCTTAACCTTGAGGGCCTCTTTTAATAATTTAAAAAACATAGGTCACCTCTCTAGATGACTTCTACTGAACCACCTTTAGCAGTGATAGCTTCTTCAGCTGTTTTTGAGAATTTAGCTGCTTTCACAGTCAACTTCTTAGTCAACTCACCGTTACCAAGAATTTTAACGCCTGATTTTTCAGCCTTTACAATTCCTGCTTCGATAAGAACAACTGGAGTAACTTCAGTACCATCTTCAAAAACGTTCAATTGATCAAGATTTACAATTGCGTATTCTTTAGCGTTGATGTTAGTGAATCCACGTTTTGGAAGACGACGGAACAATGGAGTTTGTCCACCTTCAAAACCAAGGCGAACTCCGCCACCGCTACGAGCTTTTTGACCTTTTTGACCGCGACCAGATGTTTTACCGTTACCTGATGAAGTACCACGACCAACACGGTTACGTACTTTACGAGAACCTTCTGCAGGTTTCAATTCATGAAGTTTCATTTATATTTTCTCCTCTTTTGTAAAATGCTAGCGCCGATAAGAGAGAAAAGGTTGTCTCCCTTATCAACTCGCCTATACATTCGTCATCTTAGATGACTATATCTAGTTTTAGGGGATGAGTATTGCCACATCCCCTAAAAATTCATTAGTTTACTTCTTCAACTGTTACCAAGTGAGATACTGCAGTGATCATACCACGGATAGCAGCGTTGTCTTCTTTGATAACAGAGCTGTTCAATTTGCCAAGTCCAAGTGCTACAACAGTTTTACGTTGTGATGGAATGCGTCCGATTGGAGACTTAGTCAAAGTAATTTTAATTTGAGCCATTTTATCCCCTTTCTTATGCCAAATCAGAAACTGAAATACCACGAAGGGCAGCAACTTCTTCAGCGCGTTTCAATTGTTTCAAACCTTCAACAGTTGCACGAACAATGTTGATTGGAGTGTTAGAACCAAGTGATTTAGATGTAATATCTGCCACACCTGCCAATTCCACAACGGCACGAACTGCACCACCAGCGGCAACTCCAGAACCTTCTACAGCAGGTTTCAACAATACTTTAGCTCCACCAAATTCTGAAAGAACTTCGTGTGGGATTGTTGTTCCAACCATAGGAACTTCAATCAAGTTTTTCTTAGCATCTTCTACTGCTTTACGGATTGCTTCTGGAACTTCTTGAGCTTTACCAGTACCAAATCCTACGCGACCATTGTGGTCACCAACAACAACAAGAGCTGCGAAACGAAGACGACGTCCACCTTTAACAACTTTTGTAACACGGTTGACAGCAACTACGCGTTCTTCTAATTCAACTGCATTGTCTTTAAATGCCATTTTCTAGTGTCCTCCTATTAGAATTTCAATCCGTTTTCACGAGCTGCATCAGCCAAAGCTTTCACACGTCCGTGATATAGATATCCACCGCGGTCGAACACCACTTCTGAAATACCTTTAGCGTTTGCACGTTCTGCAACGAGTTTACCGACAGTAACGGCTTGTTCAGTTTTAGTTCCTTTTGAAACTTCTTTGTCAAGAGTTGAAGCACTTGCGAGCGTTACACCCGCTACGTCATCAATCACTTGAGCGTAGATGCCTGTATTAGAACGGAATACGTTCAAACGTGGGCGATCAGCAGTTCCAGAGAGTTTTCCGCGAACGCGACGGTGGCGTTTTTGGCGGAGTTTGTTTTTATCTGGTTTTGAAATCACAGTTTTCACCTCTTTAGTTTTAAATCGTGTGCTATGCACAAAGTTGGAAAATAGGTCGGTGGTTGAAGATCAACCACTCACCATTATTTACCTGTTTTACCTTCTTTAAGACGAACATATTCGCCAACGTAACGGATACCTTTACCTTTATATGGTTCTGGTGAACGAAGGCTACGTACGTAAGCAGCTGTTTGACCAACTACTTCTTTTGAAATTCCGCTAACAACGATTGTTGTTGGGTTTGGAAGTTCAAAAGTAATTCCTTCTGGAGCTTCAACTTCGTCTGGATGAGATTTACCTACAGCCAAAACAAGTTTTTTTCCTTGAAGTTGTGCACGGTAACCAACCCCACGCATTTCAAGTTCTTTCTTGAATCCTTCTGATACACCAACAACCATGTTGTTCAAAAGGGCACGAGTAGTTCCGTGGATTGTTTTCATTTCTTTTGAATCGTTTGGACGGTGAAGAGTTACTTCAGTACCTTCCACACGGATTTCAATATCTTTTGAGAACTCACGAGTAAGTTCTCCTTTAGGTCCTTTTACAGTTACTACGTTGTCATTGTTAGTGAGTTCAACACCAGCAGGCAACACGATAACTTTATTACCAATACGTGACATGTTTATTTTCTCCTGTTAGATTGTCAGGCCATGACGGCCAGTTTTCACGGGGGGCATTCGGATTAGAGCAAACCTAGTTTCTTTCGAAAAGCTTTGACAAACTCCTGATATTCTGTCAATACATCAATAGCCGCAGGACTATAACCAATTTCACATAAAAGAGATACAAGGTCATCTTTTGACAATTCAGCCAAAGCGTCTTCTGCAACAATAAGTTTTTCATTCAATTCAGTAGCTTTCATCTTTTTCTCCTAAACTAATTTACTCTCTATTTAGCTGATCAGTAAATCAGCTAAATTGAACACGAGCTATGGTCTGTGTGAAAAAGACAAATCTTCCTAGAGTGTTAACACTCTTTGTCAGATTTCCTATTTTCACATTGCCCATGACGCTCTTTGTATCTTGATTTTACCAAACGTAAGCGATAACTTCCCCACCAACATTCTTTTGGCGAGCTTCTTTATCAGTAAGCAAACCTTCAGAAGTTGAAAGGATAGCAATTCCAAGTCCGTTAAGAACTTTTGGAAGATCTTCACGTTTTTTGTAGACACGAAGTCCTGGCTTAGAAACACGTTTCAAGTTAGTGATAACTTTTTCACCGTTTGGTCCGTATTTAAGGAATACACGGATGATGCCTTGTTTGTCATCTTCGATGATCTCTACGTTCTTAACAAAACCTTCGCGTTTAAGGATTTCAGCAATCCCTTTTTTGATGTTTGATGCAGGTACTTCAAGTACTTCGTGTTTCGCTTGGTTAGCGTTACGAATACGAGTTAGAAAGTCTGCGATTGGGTCAGTCATAACCATTTTATTTTTCTCCTCTTACTAGTAGTTTGCAAGTTGCACTTGCTAGTTAATACATGATACAAAGAGCGTAACAGCAAGAGCAAAAATAGGCAATTTGATGCAGGAGCGATGCTCCAAAGAAAATTGGTCTTTTTTGCCAAAGCTGTAGCTCGTGTTCAAATTGGCAAGCCCAACTGAACCCGGGCTAAACTCTGTGTGAAAAAGATAAACTTTCCTAGAAACTTCAGTTTCTTCGTCAAGTTTCCTATTTTCACTTGGAGTTTTGACGCCCTTGATATCTTAAATTACCAAGATGCTTTTGTTACACCAGGAATTTGTCCTTTGTAAGCTAATTCACGGAAGCAAACACGGCAAAGTTTAAATTTGCGGTAAACTGAATGTGGACGACCACATTTTTCACAACGAGTATAAGCTTGAGTAGAGAACTTCGCTGGACGTTTGTTCTTAGCAATCATTGATTTTTTAGCCATTAGATTTACCTCCTATATTATTTTGCAAAAGGCATTCCAAGGCCTGTAAGCAATGCACGTGACTCTTCGTCAGTGTTAGCAGTTGTTACGATAACGATGTCAAGACCACGAGTTTTGTCAACGTCATCAAAGTTGATTTCTGGGAAGATCAATTGTTCTTTCACACCAAGAGTGTAGTTTCCGCGTCCATCAAATGATTTTGTTGGAACACCGTGGAAGTCACGCACACGTGGAAGTGAAACTGAAACCAATTTATCCAAGAATTCGTACATACGTTCACCACGAAGGGTAACTTTTGCACCGATCGCTACACCTTCACGAAGACGGAAGCCGGCGATTGATTTTTTAGCTTTAGTGATAAGTGGTTTTTGACCTGAGATAAGCGCCAATTCTTCAGCAGCTTTTTCAAGGCTTTTAGCGTTTGATACAGCTTCACCAACACCCATGTTCAAAACGATCTTATCTACTTTAGGTACAGCCATCACTGATGAGTAGTTGAATTGTTCTGTCAAAGCAGGAACTACTTCATTAAGATATTTTTCTTTTAAACGATTTGCCATTATACTTCTCCTTTCCTTCGTGATTAATCAAGCACTTCGCCTGATTTTTTGTTGTAGCGAACTTTTTTACCGTCTACAAATTTGTAACCAACACGACCAGCTACACCATTTTTGTCCAATACTTGAACGTTTGATACGTGGATAGCTGCTTCTTTCTCGATGATACCACCTTGAGGAAGATCATTAGTTGGACGTTGGTGTTTCTTAACGATGTTTACACCTTCAACGATAACTTTGTTTACTTTTGGAAGGGCAGTAAGGACAACAGCTTCTGTTCCCTTGTCTTTACCAGCGATTACGCGAACTTTGTCGCCTTTTTTTACAAACATTAGGTTTCTCCTTGATTTTTCTTACGCCCATAAGGGCACCCTGGAGGTAAATCCAGGGGACTAGTTTGTTTTTTTAAAATTAAAGTACTTCTGGAGCAAGTGACACGATCTTCATGAAGCCACCTTCACGCAATTCACGTGCAACTGGGCCAAAGATACGTGTTCCGCGAGGAGTTTTGTCTTCACGGATGATAACTGCTGCGTTTTCGTCAAACTTGATGTATGAACCATCAGCACGACGAGCACCTGATTTAGTACGAACGATAACAGCTTTTACAACGTCACCTTTTTTAACCGCACCACCAGGAGTAGCTTGTTTTACAGATGCCACAATGACATCACCGATGTTCGCAAATTTACGTTTAGAACCACCAAGAACTTTGATAGTCAAGATTTCGCGTGCACCACTGTTGTCTGCGACTTTCAAACGAGTTTCTGTTTGAATCATTTCAGTTTTCTCCTTTCAGGCTTGATTAGATGATGACCGCTTCTTCAACAACTTCTACAAGACGGAAACGTTTTGTAGCTGAAAGCGGACGAGTTTCCATGATACGTACGATATCGCCTTCTTTGGCAACATTGTTTTCATCATGTGCTTTGTATTTTTTAGAGTAGTTAATACGTTTACCATAGACTGGGTGGTTACGTTTTGTTTCAACTACAACTGTGATTGTCTTGTCCATTTTGTCAGATACAACACGTCCAACAAGAACTTTACGATTATTGCGTTCCATTGAAATTTCTCCTTCCCTAGTCTATTATTTCGCTTCAGATTGAACTGTTTTGATACGAGCGATTTGTTTTTTAACTTCTTTCAAGCGAGCTGTTTGTTCCAATTGACCAGTAGCAGCTTGGAAACGAAGTTCAAACAATTCTTTTTTCAATTCGTTTTCGCGCTTCGCGAGTTCTTCTTGAGAAAGACCACGAAGTTCTTTAACAAATTCTTTTACTTCATTAAGTTTCATGCCTTCTCCTTATTCTGCTTCACGTTTTACGAATTTACATTTAACTGGCAATTTGTGGCTAGCAAGACGAAGCGCTTCGCGAGCGATCTCTTCAGATACACCAGCAACTTCAAACATCACTTTACCACGTTTAACTGGTGCTACCCAACCTTCAGGTGCCCCTTTACCAGATCCCATACGCACACCGATAGCTTTAGCAGTGTATGATTTGTGTGGGAAGATTTTAATCCAAACTTTACCACCACGTTTCATGTAACGAGTCATGGCGATACGAGCAGCTTCGATTTGGCGGTTAGTGATCCAGTGGCTAGTTGTAGCTTGAAGACCGTATTCACCGAAAGCTACTTCTTTTCCACCTTTTGCTTCACCTCGCATTTTTCCACGGAATTCACGACGGTGTTTAACACGTTTAGGTACTAACATTGGTTATTTACCTCCTTTAGTGTTTTTACGAGCTGGAAGAACTTCACCACGGTAGATCCATACTTTAACACCAAGTTTACCGTATGTAGTATCTGCTTCTTCCCAAGCGTAATCGATATCTGCACGAAGTGTGTGAAGTGGAACAGTTCCTTCAGAGTATCCTTCAGCACGGGCGATATCTGCACCGTTCAAACGACCTGATACTTGAGTTTTGATTCCTTTAGCTCCAGCACGCATTGCACGTTGGATTGCTTGTTTTTGTGCACGACGGAAAGCAACACGTTGCTCCAATTGACGAGCAATTCCTTCACCTACAAGGTGAGCATCCAAATCAGGTTGTTTGATTTCGATGATGTTGATGTGTACTTGTTTTCCAGTCAATTTGTTAAGTTTTGCACGGAGTGCATCAACGTTAGCGCCACCTTTACCGATAACCATACCTGGTTTAGCAGTGTGAAGTGAAACGTTAACTTTGTTCACTGCGCGTTCGATTTCGATAGTTGAAACTGCTGCGTCAGCAAGTTCTTTTTGAACGAATTTACGGATTGCAAGATCTTCATGAAGGTAATCCGCGTATTCTTTTTCAGCATACCATTTGGCATCCCAATCACGGATGATGCCGACACGCATACCAATTGGATGTACTTTTTGACCCACGATGTTACCTCCTTATTTTTCTGCAACAGCTACAGTGATGTGAGCTGTACGTTTGTTGATTGGTGAAGCTGAACCTTTCGCACGTGGACGGAAACGTTTCATAGTTGGTCCTTCGTTTGCGAATGCCTCAGATACTACCAAGTTAGCTTTGTCCAAACCAAAGTTGTTTTCAGCGTTAGCTACAGCTGAGTTCAAAACTTTCAAGATGATTTCAGCAGCTTTGTTTGGAGTGAATGTCAAGATTGCAATAGCGTCGGCTACGCTTTTACCACGAATATTGTCAAGAACAAGACGTGATTTACGAGGTGAAACACGTACTGTACGAGCCATTGCTTTAGCTGAAGTAATTTCTGCCATTTATGTTCTCCTTATTTTCTACGTGTTTTCTTGTCGTCTGCAGCGTGACCTTTGTAAGTACGAGTTGGTGCAAATTCACCAAGTTTGTGACCTACCATGTCTTCTTGGATGTAAACAGGTACGTGTTTACGTCCGTCATAAACTGCGATAGTGTAACCAATGAAACTTGGGAAGATCGTTGAACGACGTGACCAAGTTTTGATAACTTTTTTCTTTTCGTCGTTAGCTTGAGCTTCAACTTTTTTCATCAAATGCTCATCGACGAAAGGTCCTTTTTTAAGACTGCGTCCCATTTTAATATTTTCTCCTTTAAATGTTGTACCACAGCGGCTTGCGCTCACACGGAACGCTACCGAGCTGGCGGATTTCCTAGTTGCTTAAGCGACTAGTTTATTATTATTTCTCGTTGCGACGACGAACGATAAGTTTGTCAGATTTCGCTTTCTTGTTACGAGTTTTAAGACCAAGAGCAGGTTTGCCCCATGGAGTAGATGGCGCTTTACGACCAACTGGTGCTTTACCTTCACCACCACCGTGTGGGTGATCGTTAGGGTTCATTACAGAACCACGAACTGTTGGGCGGATACCTTTCCAACGGCTACGTCCTGCTTTACCAAGGTTCACAAGTCCATGTTGCTCGTTTCCGACAACACCAACTGTTGCACGACAAGTTCCAAGAATCATACGTACTTCGCCAGATTGAAGACGAACAAGAACATATTTACCTTCTTGACCCAATACTTGAGCAGAAGCTCCAGCTGCACGGACCAATTCTCCACCACGACCTGGTTTCAATTCGATGTTGTGGATCAAAGTACCAACTGGGATGTTAGCAAGTGGAAGAGCGTTTCCGACTTTGATATCTGCTTCAGGACCTGAAACGATACGTTGACCAACTTCAAGACCTTTTGGAGCGATGATGTATGCTTTCACACCGTCAGTGTAGTGTACAAGAGCGATGTTTGCAGAACGGTTTGGATCGTACTCGATTGTTTTAACAACTGCTTCAACGTTATCTTTGTTACGTTTGAAGTCAACCAAACGGTAGAAACGTTTGTGTCCACCACCTTGGTGACGAACAGTGATACGACCGTTGTTGTTACGACCAGCCTTGCTCTTCAAAGCAACAAGCAATGATTTTTCAGGAGTGCTTGTTGTGATTTCAGCGAAATCCAAAGAAGTCATATTACGGCGACCGTTTGTTGTTGGTTTATAAACACGAATTCCCACGATATTTCCTCCTTAGATTATTCAGCTTCAGCAGCAAACAACTCGATTGCTTTTGAATCAGCTGTAAGTGTGATGATAGCTTTTTTAGTTTTGTTAGTAAAACCAGTGTAACGTCCAACACGTTTAGCTTTTGGTTTTACGTTGATTGTGTTAACGTTGGCAACTTTAACACCTTCGAAAGCAGCTTCAACAGCTTGCTTGATCAAAAGTTTGTGTGCACGAGTGTCAACTTCAAATACATATTTACCTGCTTCAAGTTGAGCCATTGAGCTTTCAGTGATGACAGGTTTTTTGATAACATCATACAAATTCATTATGCAAGAACCTCCTCGATTTTAGAGATAGCTGCTTGTGTGACAAGAAGTTTGTCGCTATTTGCGATGTCAAGAACACTTGCAGTTGTAGCAGTTGCAACTTTCACATTTGGAAGGTTACGAGCTGAAAGAGCTGCGAATTCATTTCCTTCTTCAAGGATAACAAGAACTTTAGAATCGATGCTCAATGCTGCAAGAACTTTTGCAAATTCAGCAGTTTTTGGAGCTGTAAATGAAAGAGCGTCTACAGCTACGAATTTGTTTTCAGCAACTTTTTCAGAGTAAACTGATTTAAGTGCTAGGCGACGAACTTTTTGTGGAAGTTTGTAGCCGTATGAACGTGGAGTTGGTCCGAAGACAACACCACCACCACGCCATTGTGGTGAGCGGATAGAACCTTGACGAGCACGTCCAGTTCCTTTTTGACGCCATGGTTTGCGTCCACCACCTGATACTGCAGAGCGGTTTTTAACAGCGTGTGTTCCTTGACGAAGGCTTGCGCGTTGGCTGATGATCACATCAAACACAACTGATTCATTTGGTTCAATACCAAATACTGCGTCGTTAAGAACAACTTGGCCAGCTTCTTTACCAGTTTGGTCAAATAATGTTACGTTTGCCATTGTGACTGATTTCCCCTTTCTTTATTATTTACCAGCTTTAACTGCTGATTTGATAGTGATAAGAGATTTCTTAGCACCTGGTACGTTACCTTTGATAAGGATAACGTTCTTTTCTGGAACAACTTGTACAACTTCAAGGTTTTGAATTGTTACGCGGTCGCCACCCATACGTCCTGCAAGGTTTTTACCTTTGAATACGCGGTTAGGTGCAACAGGTCCCATAGAACCTGGACGACGGTGGTAACGAGAACCGTGAGCCATTGGTCCACGTGATTGTCCATGGCGTTTGATAACACCTTGGAAACCTTTACCTTTAGAAGTACCAGTTACGTCAACAACGTCTCCAGCTGCGAATGTTTCAACTGTGATTTCAGCACCAACTTCCAAGCCTTCAACGTTTTTGAATTCACGAATGAAGCGCTTAGGAGCCGTGTTAGCTTTTGCTACATGTCCTTTAGCAGGTTTGTTGCTCAATACTTCGCGTTTGTCATCGAAACCAACTTGGATAGCGTTGTATCCGTCTGTTTCTACAGTTT
Organism: Streptococcus oralis subsp. dentisani; assembly: GCF_003944205.1. Lineage (GTDB taxonomy): Bacteria > Bacillota > Bacilli > Lactobacillales > Streptococcaceae > Streptococcus > Streptococcus oralis_BH. Next base: position 72,563 of record NZ_RJPH01000003.1, on the reverse strand, counting down.
TAACTTGAAGAACAACGTTTGGAGTTGCTTCAATAACTGTTACAGGGATCAATTCGCCAGCTTCAGTGAAGATTTGAGTCATTCCCACTTTTTTCCCTAAGATTCCTTTTGTCATGAGAAAATAGTTCCTTTTCTATATTTTTATTCAAAAAGTTTTTAACGAGCGTTTTTTATGCTCAAGGTATCAAGCTTTAGATTAAAGTTTGATTTCTACGTTTACACCACTTGGAAGATCCAATTTCATCAAAGCATCAACTGTTTTTTGAGTTGGGTTAACGATATCGATCAAGCGTTTGTGTGTACGCATTTCAAATTGTTCGCGAGAGTCTTTGTATTTGTGAGTCGCACGAATGATTGTGTAGAGGCTACGCTCAGTTGGAAGTGGGATTGGACCCGCAACTTGTGCACCTGTACGAGTAGCTGATTCTACGATTTTTGCAGCCGCTGTGTCAAGCGTACGGTGTTCGTAAGCTTTCAAACGGATACGGATTTTTTTGTTTGCCATCTTTTTCTCCTTTTCGTCTATTTAAGATAATAGGCTAGCTCCACAAGAAAACCGACGCGGTGTTGCGTGGCAATGCAACCGAGCGTGTCGCAACCTCTTGCATCAAAGCTAAGGCTGTATTTTACAGCACCATAATAGAATAACACAAAGCCCCTGCGATTGCAAGGGATTTGTGAGCTTTTTTTCGTTTTTTGGGGATGAAACTGTTTTCCTATTTCATCTTCATACAATTACTAATTTACGACTATTAAAACCAATCTTTTCTTCTATACAATACGAGTCATTTTGACTTTGAATTTGTCTTGCGATTGATCCACTAAGATATCTGCTTTAGACTCGGTTTCTCTATAGTAACGCAGATACTGCTCCCGTCTCATCTGATGGCTAGCTAACACAACGGAAGCATCTCGATTTCTAATCATCGTATCTCGAGCTAGACGCCTTTTTATTTCTGTTTCTTCGTCCGCGTAGAAGCAGATGGTTTTGTCAAAGAGTTCCTTGGGTAGAAAGCCCACAGACATCCCTTCAACAATCAGAATTGGTTTTGCTCCAGACAAGATTTCACTAGCCTTCCACGGTTCATCGATTGTTAAGACATCCATACCTGCCTGCAAGGCGAGAATATCTCTCTGCAAACTTGCCAGTTCATGCGCCACTGGCAGACAAGCTGTCACCTTTTGATCAGGTGCTTGCTTTGGTACTACTAGGTGACGTTCTGAGGTAATATAGGGATCTGTTTCTAGCAAATTTACTGTAGTAGAATCTAGGGTTTGATACAATTCATGAGCAAAGGTAGACTTACCTGATGCACCGTGACCGTAAATCCCCAGTGTTTTGACTTTCCCCATTTCAATCTCTGAAACCAGTTGTTCTATCAGGTCTTTTTTCTTCATTCTCTCTTCACCTGTTCATAGCTTTCTTTTCCGTCATTAAGCTTGTCCCAAATCACCACTTGCCCACTTTTGAGGGATTTTTGCACATCGATAATTCGTTGATTGGAAGAACCTCGGAACTGGAGCATGAGATTGCGCTTGCTTTTGTCATAACGACCATCGACAAGGATGTCAATCAGCGACAAGAGTTCCAGTTTATCTGGAGTCTCCAGCATCATTTCTTCCCAAGTATAACCTGTCCAAGACCAGATGTCTTTATCTGGTAATTCCTTCCGAATGCGTTTAACGAGAGGTAAGAGAATGCCTGTATTAAGAAAGGGTTCTCCTCCCAGCAGGGTCAAGCCTTGAACATAGGGCTGGGCAAGATCTGCCATAATCTGTTCTTCTAACTCTGCTGTATAAGGAATTCCTGCATTGAAAGACCAAGTCGCAACATTATAGCACCCCTCACAGTGAAACATGCAACCTGATACATAGAGAGAATTGCGCACGCCTTCTCCATCGACAAAGTTAAAGGCCTTGTAGTCAATGATTCGCCCTTGACTAAGCTCCTCGCTTTTCCATTCACCAGGTTTTGGTGTATTCCATGTCATGATTCTACTCCAAATCTATCCAGTAACGTTCTACGCCATTGCGAACATCCTCAAAGAGTCCGCCATTTGTCACAATCACCACCCTACTAGCAGGATTTTCCGTACTACAGGTCACAAGTACTTTTTTGATGTTCTTTTCCTTGGCAACTTGCAAGCCTTGTCGAAGAGCTTCTTTGGCGTAACCTTTGCCTCTTTCAGATGGACGAATGGAGTAGCCAATATGGCCCCCATTTTCTAGTAAGTAGTCATTTAATCGGAGACGAAGGTTGAGAAAGCCAAGAGCCTGGCCTGCTACGTCAAAACTAACCAGCTGGATAGCAGGAACCCAGTTTTCAGGAATATTGAGGCCCGCTTCCGCTTGAAGATTTTCTTCTAGCCACTCTTCATAAACAAAATTGTTGGCGTTCCAAAACCCACCATCGTGGGGTGATTGAGTCTGTTCAAACTCTGCCATCATCTCTAAAACTGTTTCTTTATCTGCCAATCTTGGTCTGCGTAGTATCATTTTTACCTCCAATTAAGAGAAAAGTGAGAGGCAACTCTCACTTTTCTTTTTTCTTGTTCTTGTTTAAAAACTGTTCTCTGAGGTTGAGCAAGCGTTCTTTTTTACCAGCTCCACCTTTAGAGTATTTCTCGTGATAACGGGTCACTTGTGCGCGTCCCTTATCGTCTAATTGGTATTTCCCCATTCCATCTCTTTCTAATTTGTTACTTCATGTCCTGCCGTTTTAATAGTAGAACCGTTCATGTGTTTGACACGCGCAGCGATTTCCTTGTGGCGTCCGTTAACCATTGGACGCGCTTGAGGGTTTCCCAGATAGCCACAAGTTCGTTTGACTACATCTACTGTTTTAGGGTCGCTATTCCCACAGTTGGGACAAGCAAAGCCTCTCTCAGTCGGTTCAAAATCCCCTTCAAAATCACACTTATAACAATGGTCAATCGGAGTATTGGTCCCTAGATAACCGACACGGTCATAGGCATAGTCCCAAACAGCTTCCAGGGCCTTAGGATTTTGTTGAAGAACTGGATACTCACAATAATGGATAAAGCCACCTGACGCACCTGCTTCTGGATAAACTTTCTCAAAGTCTAATTTTTCAAACGGTGTTGGATTTTTCCGGACATCGTAGTGGAAAGAGTTGGTGTAGTATTCCTTGTCTGTAATATCAGGAATAGAACCAAACTTTTCTGTATCCAAGCGACAGAAGCGATCTGTTAGACTTTCAGACGGTGTTGAGTAGATAGAGAAATGATAGCCATATTGATCAGACCACTCTTCCACCCGACGTTTCATATCGCGAATGATATCCAGCGTGAATTCCTTGGCTTCTGGATTGTGTTCCCAGCTATTTCCAAAGAAGACTGTCGCTACCTCGTACAAACCAATGTAGCCCAGCGAAACTGTCGCACGACGATTCTTAAAGAGCTGATCAACGCTCTCGTCTTTTCCAAGACGGCGTCCGAAGGCCCCGTACTGATAGAGAATAGGGGCGTTTGCTGGTGTTGCTTCCTTGGTTCGTTCGACACGATAAACCAGAGCATCCTCCGCAATGTTCATTCGCTCGTTGAAGATTTCCCAGAACTTGTTCATGTCACCTTCGGACTCGAGGGCGATACGAGGCAGATTGACTGTCACAACACCTAGATTCATCCGACCAGAATTGACTTCTACGCCATTCTCATCCTTCCATCCTTGGAGGAACGAACGGCAGCCCATAGGAACCTTGAAAGAACCAGTCAACTCGATAATCTTATCATAGGATAAGACATCCGGGTACATCCGTTTGGTTGCACACTCGAGGGCCAACTGTTTGATGTCATAGTTTGGAGTCCCTTCTTCCAAGTTAAGGCCTCTTTTAAGCGTAAAGATGAGTTTAGGGAAGATGGCTGTGCGGTGTTCTGAGCCAAGACCCTTGATACGAATGGTCAAGATAGCTTTTTGAATTTCCCGTTCAAAACGACTAGTTCCTAGACCAAAACCTAGTGAAGTAAAAGGTGTTTGTCCATTTGAAGTGAAGAGGGTGTTGATTTCATACTCGAGAGATTGCATGGCATCATAGATGTCTTTTTGGGTTTTCTGCCAAGCATAATCATCCCGTTTTTCAGGCAAGACCCATTCTTCTGCATCTTTGAGGTGCTTTTGGTAATTCTTCTCTGCATAAGGAGCTAAGACTTCATCGATACGGTCAGCTGAGCAGCCCCCGTACTGGCTAGAAGCAACGTTGGCGATGATTTGGGAAATCTGAGCTGTAGCAGTCTGGATTGACTTGGGACTCTCTACCTCCGCATTTCCAATCTTAAAACCATTTTCCAACATGCCTTTAAAATCAATCAAACAGCAGTTGGTCATCGGTGTGTAGGGGCTATAGTCCAGGTCATGATAGTGGATATCCCCCTTTTGGTGAGCATTGGCTACGTGCTTAGGAAGCATTTGCAAGCCGATTGATTTCCCCACAATCCCTGCTGTCAAATCACGCTGGGTGTTAAAAACATCACTGTCTTTATTGGCATTTTCATTGACAACTGCCCGGTCTTTATTGAGAAGTTTATGAATGCTAAAGTTGATATCTGTCGCTTTTGAGCGCTCAAAATCCCTTTGTGTCCGATAAGTGATATACTCCTCAGCTAGCGCATATTCTTTGGCTTCAAGGAGTTCATGTTCTACGATATTTTGAATCTCGTAAATCTTGACACCTTGAGGGAAACGACTGTGAATTTCCGCAATAATACGCTCAAGCAGTCCATTTAGACGTTTTTCGACCAAGGGTGTCACATCCATGACTTTGTCAGCCGCCTTGTGGAGAGCTTTGTCAATCTTGTCTATATCAAACACTACACGTCTACCATCTCGTTTTTCAACGAACAAAGTGGGAACGGTTGCAAGGTTTTCTTCTAATACAATCATATCCAGGCTCTTTTCTATTTTTCTTCTTAAATGATATTATACCACTCCAAAAAGAAAAATCAATATCTTGTGTTAAAAATTCTAAAATTTTTAAAAATACACAAGATATTGATTTATTATTTAGATTTATAAAGCTTGAATTCCTTACTATCCGTCTGAACAAGCTCGTATTTTTCACTAAGTAGGCTCTCTACATCCGACCACAAGGCAACCTTTTGGTTGACCAAAATCATCTTCGGTTGATTTTCTTTCAAGTCATTGACTAGTTTCGTTTTATTCTCGTCGCTTGCAGTATAGAGCGTCGGTGTTACTAGAGAGCTTGGTGCCAAGCGTTCGCTTGCTCGATAAAAATCTGGACGATCATCCCAAGCATAGACACGATCCTCAGAACTCGTTTGCTGTTTGACCAAGCTAGCAAGTTGCTCGCGTTCCTGATAAGTACTTGGATGCGAAATATAGCGACTCAAAACAGGTAGGAAAAGTAAATAGACTATCGCAATTAATGGTAGATAGAAATTTCCCTTGAGGTAGCGACCAAAGAGTGATGAAGAACGAACTCTTCGTCTACTACGACTGATACGATCAGAGCTTCCTTCTTTGATGTTGGTTAACAATAACAATGTCAGAAAGGGCAAAATCGCTGCCAAACGTGAGCCATGCAAAGGTTCCTTTGAAAGAATTAACAAAGAAAGAGTTACTAATAATCCTAAAATAGCGCCTATTGAGACAGCAGATTGCTGAGCTGACTTGGTCTGAAACAATCCTGAAAAGATCAATGTCAGAATCCCAATACCGATGGATAGCAAACCATAGAAAGCAGCATTCTCCATAAGATTGGCATTTGAAAATAGATTTAGCGTATCTATTGGATACAAAGTATGGCTAATCGCATCACCAAAAGTTCCTGTTAAGACTGTATAATAGCCAATTGGATAAAAAAGGATAGAAAATCCTAGAGCTGATGCGAAAAATTGATACAAACCATGAGCAAATTTACGCTTGGCAATATTAAATCCAAACAAACTCAAGGCAAGTGTGGCTGCAAACAAAGCTGTGGGAATAGGTGATAGAAAGAAAGCTAATGCTAAACTCATCCCAACTCGCAAGAAACCTTTATCGTTACTTGGATCATCCAGATAGTCAGCCACTAGGCTAAAACTATAAAATAGAAAAGGCAAGGCCACAGCCACTGCATAGCTACCACCAAATCCCAGACTGCCCACAAGCAGATAGAAAACCAACAAAAGCTGTCTAGCCTGCTCTCCCTGACCTGTCAAGGTATCTGCGGATTTAAATAGAAAAACACCAGCCCCGAACAAGGCCAACCACTCCACCAAAGCAAAAAGAATACTCCCTTGAGAGAGATAGATTAGTACGTAATAAAGCAGTCCATTTGAACCATAATAATCCGTGTAAATCTGCCCACTCTGATGTAGCGCCCAACCAGTATAAAGATCTTGCATCTGTTGGGGGCTCACCAAACCAAAGATCAGAGGCAACATTACAGAAACAGCTGTAGCAGCCAGACTCCAAATTGCCACACTAAAAAACGGAAGTGGAGTTCGTTTCTTCTTGCCTCGCTCCAGTCCAAATTCAGACTCTTGATCCAGCCGTTCCCGATATTGGTATCGAAATTCTTCTAGCTGTTCGTCTTTTTCCTCGTATACGTTCATTCAATTTCTCCTAGTAAGTTTATCTGTTTTAGTATATCAAAATCTTACAGGAATGTCAGCTAAGGATTGATATTTCCTTAACTTCTTATCTAGCTCAGCATAGCGTTCAATCTCTCGAAAACGGTGTAAACTGCTTGTTTGAAACTCTAGGATAAAATCATGTTCTTCTTGATTTAGCATTTTCATCCTCCTGCTTATCTATTCGCAAAAAGACAAAAATAAGATCCAGCCTTGGGCCAGATCTTGATGGATAATTAGAGCATGGGCGCAAACAACTGAACAATTTCCTTGATCAGGCTTTGATACCAGCTTGTTTTGATTGTGCGGGGATAGATTTCTTGAGAAACTTTAAAAATCTCTTTGAAGTCCCTCTCAATATCTATGATAGATTGCGTTCTATAAAGCAAAACGCCATTTTCATAGTGGTGAAGCAAGCTACGATAGTCAAAATTGATGGTTCCCACAGTTGCCGCCTCTCCATCGACAAGCATTTGCTTGCTATGAAGAAATCCGGGACTGTACTCATAAATGCGAACTCCAGCAGATAGCAAGTCAGGGTAGGCTCCGCGAGTAACCAATTGGATAATCTCCTTATCTGGGATACATGGCGTCACAATTCGTACATCTACTCCTCTCAGAGCTGCATTTTTGATACTCTCGGTTAGATCATAGTCAGCGATCAGATAAGGAGTCGTGATATAGACGTAATCTGTAGCTTGATTGATAAGATTTTGGTAGACCGTTTTTCCTACCTGAGCTCGGTAGATGGGTTTTGGCCCACTACTGTAAGGGATACAAAGCCCCATCCCATCTCTAGGTTGATTTTCGAGATGGTATTGGTCAAAATCGCTAATTTCCCCACGATTGATATACCAAGTGGATAAGAAGAGTCTAGTAAAAGCCTTAACAGCCGGTCCATCTAGTCGAATACCGCTATCCTTCCAATAGCCAAAGCGTTCGATATGGTTGATATACTCATCTGCCAGATTAACACCACCTGTATAGGCGATCTGCCCATCAATGATCATTATTTTACGGTGGTCACGGTTGTTATAAGCAACGGTCAAGCGCGGAATCACCTTATTAAATTTGTGGGCTTCAATCCCTAGACCACGAAGCTGGATGGTGTAATCTCCAGGCAAGGTTGCCATACAACCAATATCATCATAGAGGAGCTTCACTTCTATTCCTTGAGCTGCCTTTTCTTCCAAAATTTTCAAAATACTATTCCACATCAAACCTTCTTCGATGATATAGTATTCGAGAAAGATAAATTTCTCGGCTTTTTTGAGATCCTCTAGCATCTGGCGCCACATTCTTTCCCCTGAAGGGAAAAAATGGGTATCCGTTCGATTATAGACATCCGCATTCGTATCCATGCTAAGGAGAGATTTGATGACTCCGTAAGCCGACTTATCCTCTTCCTTTAACTCCAAACGGAGGGCTCTGCTATTGTCCTCTCGGTCAACCATTGATTGGAGCTGCTTTAGCTGCTTCATTTCTTTTTTCGATAAACGGCGTTCTCCAAACATGATATAGAGCAAGGGACCAAATACTGGCACAAAGGCTACTAACAACCATGTTACCTTACTTTCCGGATTCATGGACCGATTGACAATTGATACAATGGTCGCTAAGCTTACTAAAATGACAAGGATAATCCAGAGAATCGGGGCCATCTGGCCTAGATAGATAAATAAACCAAAGACGATAAACAACTCTGCCAACATGATGGCAATACTAAAACCATACTTAGACATGAGTAGCTGCATTTTTCTAGCTGTCATACATCCCCTTCCTTTTCTAACATCTCCCTAATTGCTTGCTAAACTAATATTTCTACTAGTATACCTCAGTTCAGGGGTAGATGGCAACCGTTTACCTTTGCTCAAGTTCCAGTCGTTCCGTGTTTGGATGATTGTTACAATTTCAGAGCCAACATATTGACCGTCATACCAGCTGCGGTTCCCATAAGGTAGACGACATCTCCCTCCTTGATAAGTCCATGCTCCAAAGAATAAGCCAAGCCAAACGGTACAGAGACTGACACCATATTTCCATAGTCAGTGACGAGATTGAGGTACTGATCCTCGGCCACACCTAGTTTTTCCATGACCAGAGGAAGAGCACGACTTGCTTGGTGAGGAATGATATAGTCCACGTCTGCCAAGGCTAGCCGTGTTTTTTCTTGAAACTCTTCAAACATGACTGGGATTTTACGAGCAGACAAGAGGAGGATTTTCTTCCCCTTCATGTCAAACATATAGTTGGTCTTCGTCGCTTCAGAGTACTCTTTTGGTTGAAAAGAAGTCAGACCTCCACGAATCTCCGTATCGTGAGCCCCTTCTGACCAAGTACGTTGGAGACTAGCAATGACCCCTTTTTCCTGACGACTTTTTTGGAAAATAAAGGCTGCAGCCCCATCACTAAAGAGTTCAAAACTTTCTTTTTGCTTGGGATTGAGCCCTAAACTACCAACCTCGCTAGAAACAATCAAGACACGATTGTATTCGCCCGCCTCAATCAAGTGGGACATGGTCGATAGAGCAGAAATAAAGCTGGTACAAGTTGTATTGATGTCCATTGCTGGAATTGAGAGTCCTTTTGCCACGCGCTCATGAATCAAGGCTGCTGTACATGGAATAGGCTGGACTCCAACGGCACTCGCCGAAACCAAACAATCAATGTCTTCTATTTTCAAATTTGCATTTTCAAGTGCCTGCTGGATAGCTGATTCTGCCAAATCTAGTTGGGTTTCTTCATTTTCAACTACACGATAACGAGTTTGATCTTTAAATTGGACAGTATGCTTTGGAAGGCAAACACCATAACCTGCGATTTCTACATGTCTTGTTACTTCTGTCATTGTCTTTTATCCTTTCATAAACGTTGGATTCGTTTGAGTTTACGGCTAGTATCCCAGTGATAATCTGAAAATTGGACCTGAGGAACTATGAAGTGTTTTTGCTGAGCCAAGAGTTGGAATTGAGCTAGAATAGCTGCCTCTAAATCCTCATCTCGTTGGCTTAGACAAACTTCCACTAACTTCTCGGAATGCTGCTTGACTTGGTAATCTCCTACATTCTCCACAAAGAGGAGGCAACGCCTGATAAAGTCTGGATAGATAGTTACCTGTCCCCCATCCAGTCCTGCAAAGTAGAAAATATCATCAGAGCGTCCTTCGATCTTGTCAATCCGTGTATAGTAGGAGCCACATGGACAAGGATCTGGATTTTCAACCAAGATATCATTGAGCTGATAGCGATAAACAGGCTGACTACTTCGTTTAAAGTCTGTAATCACTGGATAAAAACGGCGGTCATCTAGATACCGCTTTTCCACAAAGATAATGTCTTCGTTGAGATGCAGATTGCCAGCTGAGCAAGTGCAGGCTAGGAAGCCTTCAGTTGCCTGATAAACTTGGTCAATGATGGATAGTGAAAAGGTTTCAGCAATCCGTTCCCTATCACTATCTTCCAAGATTTCCGCCACCGAAACGATTTTTTGTGGGTGAATAGCTAACTCTCCATCCTTGAGACGCTTGCTCAATTCAATCAACATCGAGGCTGGCGCCACAATAATCGTTGGTTGATAGTTGTTGAGTCGCTCGATATGCTCATCTGTATGTTTGAAAATATCAAAATACTCTAGACGAATGAGCGCTGTATTGATGGTCTGATAGAGTTCATTATCAGCTCTCAAGAAAAAGGCGATGCGGTGTCCAAAAAGCTGCCCCTTGGGCAACATCTTTGCCAAGATAGCCGCAGCCCACATACTTCGCTCTTTCTCTGTTGTGATAAAGAGCCCCCGATGTCCAGACGTCCCTGAAGACAGACCGACGGCTACTTCCCCTTTAAGTTCAGTGAAGTCACGGGTCTTTTCACTTTCAATAGCCAAGCTCAAGGCTTCATCACGATCCACCCCTTGGGTGTTGAGCTCATTGAAATGTTCCATCATAAAAGCCTTGTCCATATGGTCAAAGTTGCTAGGAACCCCATTTTTAAAGTAGGGCGACTCTCGCTTTAAAAAGTCCATATAGTTAGCTAATTGCTTTTTCTGATAGTTTTCTACAGCTTCTCGAGATTTGAAATGATGAAGCCAACGAGTTTGGATAAAGGTTTTAAGAAAGGTTATTTTTTTCATGTAAGATTGACTCTATCCTTTCTACAGGATCATGGCTAACAACTACCTCGATACCGTCCCTTAAGACTTCCTCCAGAAACTCTGTCCCCCTGATATAGTCGACCCTATTATCCTGGACCAAGGAAGGAATCAGGTGCATCTGCTTGGTGTAAGGTAAGAGGTCAATTCCCCAACAGAGGTCCGCTGCAATGAGGAGATTAAGGTCTGGAAAATATAGACAGGCTTGCCCCCTAGCATGCCCGTCAACAGAGGCTACTAGGATACTGCCATCTCCGAAAAGATCACAAATCGGACGATAGGGAAAAGTTGAAACTTGCTGGTCAGCTCTGATAATGGTTAGATTTTTCTCAAAAGAAGCTGGTAAAAACTCCTTGAAAATCAAGTCTTTCAACTTGGGTTTTTGGTAGACTTCATATACTTCTTTTGTCAAGATAAAGGTTGCACGAGGAAAGAAACTAGCTCCTCCCAGATGATCTGGATGTAGGTGTGATAGAAGAACATAGTTAATTTCTTCTGGTTTGATTCCCTTCGCTTCCAGCAAACGTGAAATTTGGTCCTTCTCCGTCATTTGAACGGGCGTTCCTAGCCGATAGAAACCATAGCGAAGCCGGGTCTTAATATCGTAATGATAGCCTGTGTCATAGAGGAGATAGCCCTTGTCCCTGTGTTTGATAAGAAAAACACCTGCTGGAAAGGTCATCTTTTGATTCTTGACTCCCTTAAATAGCAAACCTGTGTAGCTGGTACAGTAGCCTGCTGGGAAATAATCAATGCTTTCGATAATCTTGGACATATTGTTCAATTCCTTCCGAAATACTGATTTGAGGGCGATACCCCAATTCTCGCTCCGCCTTGCTGATGTCCAGTGTCTGACTATAACGGAGCAGATAATAGGTATAGCGTGTCAGAGGCGGTTCACCTTTGAGTTTCAAGACCTTATACAGAAACTCTAAACTAGTAGCAATAACTGAAAGAAGAGGAGCTGGCACTTTTCTGTATGTTATTGGATAGCCCAACCCTCTCAAGGTTTCTTCTATCAAATCCTTAAAGGCTCTTGGTTCCCCATTGGTAATATTATAAACTTCGCCACTAGCTTGAGGGGCCTCTAGTGCCAAGCGAATTGCCAGAGCGACATTTTCCACACAGGTCATATCCATGAGCTGACGACCGTCTCCTATTAAGGGAATGCCAATCTTCTGACTGAGTTTGAGAACTCGGGGCAAAATACTGGTATCCCCAATCCCAAAAAGCCCACGAGGTCGTAAAATAATACTCGGAACATCGGGATAGTCCTTAAACAGCTTCTCCGAAGCCAGCTTACTACGAATGTAGTTGTTCAAATTATTTTCCTGAGGCGCAGCACTTTCTTTGATAGCTAGCTGATCTCGAGGCGCAGCATAGATGCTAGGCGAGGACACATAAACCAAACGCTGAATACCAGCCTCTCGGCAAGCATCCAGAACATACTTGGTCCCTAAGACATTTGTCTGGTAGAAATCCTCCCAAGGCCCCCAAACGGTAGAAAGAGCACCCGCATGCACAACCATGTCCATCCCCTGACAAGCCAGAGACAAGTCCTCTTGCTTGGTCAAATTTCCCTGAAAAAAAGTTACTAGGGAATTCTCCAAAGACTGACCCACCTTGCGATTGCGTCCAAAAGCGCGTACCTGATAGCCATGCTGACTGAGCTCTTCAACAACATACTTGCCTAGAAAGCCCGTAGCACCTGTTACCAATACTTTCTTCATGTCTTATTTCTCCTTGTCCCCTAAGAGCCGATGTATTTCGCTCTTCAGAATCTCTGTTGGATGATAGATTTGAGCTGCACGACTAAGTTTGTTCAAGTCTGACCAGTCATCTCTGGCCAACAACTCATCAAAAGCGCGTCCAATCGCTTCCGTATCCTCTCGTTTAGCAGTCAAGGCAATCCCTGCCTCTAATCCACGAACTGCATAGTCATACTGATCATAGTCATGGGGGAGAATCAAGGCAGGCTTACCATAGATGATACACTGGTAAAAAATACCTGCACCACCATGATGAATCACATAATCCATCTGAGGAATGTACTCCTTATAGGGAAGATAGGATACCACAGAAACATTGTCCATGAGCTCTTCACATTGGAAGTCTTGTTCGCCAAATCCCAGAGTCACAAAGAAGTGACAGTCCGGATGTGCTTCTGCCAATTGTTGTGTCTGATAGAGGAGATTGTCTTTGGCCCATGCTAGCTGAGTGCCACAGGAGACAAGGACCTTCTTATAACCTGCATAAGGAGACAAATCGAGGGGATAATTTTCTGCCCTCTCAATCGAAGAGCCAAAAGGTCCCACCCAAAGATAGTGCTCTGGAAAACCACTTTTCAGCTCCAACTCTTTCATCCCAATTCCCAAGATGGAATAGGGTGAATAGATGGTTTCCTGACCTTTCTGATTATAAGGCTTAAAATCGTAACGTTTCAATCGTTCTCTCAATAAAAAGCTTACGATTCGTTTCCCTAAACGAGTCCCTTTTCTTCCTGTCCATTGCAGACCAGATTGGAAAGATGTTTTTGGACTGCCCATTCCTCCAAAGAAACAAGGCGGTCCATCTGTCGTTTCAATGGCAAACTGTGTCGCCATAGTGGTAATCCAAGGGATTCCCAACTGTTCCGCAACTAGTCCTCCAGAGAGGGTTATAAAATCCGCAATCACAATATCAGGTCTATTCTGCTGCCACTCTTGGACTAGTTGGTCAGACACCACATTGATCAAATCAAGACTAGCTGATAACTGTCGATAAGCAGAAATAAGGTTTAATTGTCCTTCATTGTTGGCTACACGCTCAAACTCATCTACACAATTTTCTAAAATAGGGATCACCTGGAATCCCATCTCCTCTGCAACAACTTTTCGTTGTGGTCCTGTAAATAATCGAATCTCATACAAGGGATCCTTCAACAAGGGTGCGAGCAGATTCAGGGTCGGGAAGAGATGCCCACTTAAGGGCACTACAACCACATCAATTTTGATTTTTCTCATATGTCTAGAATAGCAAATTTTTAAAAAAAGAACTACCAAAATGATAGTTCTTTCCAGCATTATTTAGCTTCTTTTTCACTTTATGAATCAGAAGAGTTCTTTGTAGAGAGCTATAGTTTCTTCCAAAGTCGGCATAAATGGATTTCCTGGTGCACAAGCATCAATCAAGGCATTCTTAGAAAGGTAGTCAAAGTCAAATTCCTTTTCTTCTATACCGAGTTCAGTGAGTTTCTTCGGAATGCCTACTGTTTCAGACAGTTTTTCAATCTCAGCGATGGCGTAGGCTGCACATTCTTGGTCTGTTTTCCCTTCAACATGAAGTCCCAAAGCCTTGGCTACATTGCGGAAAGCTTCTGGTACACGTTTGGCATTTTCACGTTCAACAACTGGGAGCAGCATGGCACAGCAAACGCCATGTGGCAAATTATATACTGCACCGAGTTGGTGAGCCATAGAGTGAACATAGCCTAGACCAGCATTGTTAAAACTCATACCTCCGAGAAAGATAGCATTGACCATGGCCTCACGCGCTTCGATATCTTGGCCATTTGCCACAGCACGAGGAAGATACTCCTTGATGAGTTCAATGGCTCCGATAGAGAGTTTCTTGGTCACATTATAAGCACCTGGTGTTACCAAGGCCTCGACAGCGTGGGTAAGAGCATCCATACCTGTCGCTGCTGTCAATCCTTTCGGTTTTGAAAGCATGAGTTCTGGATCATTGACTGAGATAAGGGCGAGGCTGTTCTTATCAACCATTACCATCTTGACCTTGCGTTCTTCGTCAGTAATGACATAGTTAATGGTGATTTCTGCAGAAGTTCCAGCTGTTGTATTGATCGCAACCACTGGCAACCCTTTTTCAGCAGACTTGTGGAGACCCTCATAGTCCTGTGGTTTGCCACCATTTGTCGCAATGATAGAGATACAACTAGCCGCATCCTGAGGAGAGCCTCCCCCAAGACTGATAATGAAGTCACAACCATGCTCTTTCAAAGCAGTAACTCCGTCTGTGACGTTCTTGCAAGTCGGATTTGGCTCCACATCGCTAAAGATCACATATTCGATCCCTTCAGCATCTAATGATTTTAGGACCTTAGGTAAAATATCACTGCCTTCGATGAACTTATCTGTCACCAAAAGGGCCTTCTTATACCCCAATTCCTTGATATACGGACCTACTTCATTTACAACGCCTTTACCAATAAGGTTAACTGCCGGAACGTAAAATGTAGCCATATGTTTTTCCTCCTGCGCCTTTGCGCTATTTGATTATTTACCTTAAGTATACGACCTTATCCTTCATTTTACAAATATTTGTAAGCGCTTTAAGTAAAAAAACGGTAAAGAACCACTGGTCACGTTTTTAAACAAAAAAGCTCCAAAAAGATGGATTTCATCTCATTGGAACTTTTACTTAATCATTATTGCTTAGTTAATACCACTCGGTCAGATGCCTCTCGGTCCATATCATCGATAATCAATTGATTACCATTAACCGTGTAAATTTTGACATCATCACCGATAATGACACGTTGATTTTCTGGCTCAAAGCTTACTTGCTTGATTTCCTTATCTCCATCTGGTTCGACCTCAGTCCATGTACCAGTTTTACCTGTTACAACTAGAGTGATCTGGTCATTCTCATCTTTTCCAGTATAGGTACCATCGATGTTCGTAGGTTGAGCTACAGTAGTGTCCTGACTTGAGGACGCCTGTGGTTGGCTGGCACTTGTAGCAGAACTAGAAGATGACTCTTGTTGAGTAGATGGTTGTTGAGCAGATTGCTGGGTAGGTGCTTGTGCCTTAGGTCCACAAGCTGCTAAAAGACTAAGAATTGCTAGGGAAGCAATAGAAAGTGTGAATGTTTTCGTTTTCATAGCGATTTCCTTTCTTTTGTGCCAATATTTTGCTGGAAGAGTTTCCAGATGTACCTCCTACCTCCAGTATAGCAACTTAAACCTAGACGGTCAACTAATCCCATCGCTTCCTACTAAACTCGCTCGTACTTCCGAGATAAAGTAGAGGGATCCCGTCACGAAAAGCAGATCCTGGTCATTGGCTCTTTCTTCAAATTCTCTGATAAAATCGCCATAGGAAGGAATCAAATCGTAACCCGCCACATCCTTTTCATCCAGAGAGCCTTGGTAGTCAAAGCCTGTTACCTTAAGTTCCACCTGAGGCAACTGCTCAGATAGATAGCCTAACATTCCTTGATAATCCTTGCGTTTAAGGGCACCAAAAAGAATGCGAACTTGATAGCCTTGCTGGATTTTCCCTTGAATAAACTCGACCAGACGAATTAAGGCTGGAAGATTGTGAGCCCCGTCTAGGTAGATATGCGGACGAATCCGTTCCAATCGACCTGCCCAGCGAGTTTCTTTGAAGGCCTGTCTGACAAGTTCTTCTTCGACCCTTTCACCTCCTGACGCCATAAACAGAAGAAAAGTTTCTAAAGCCAAGGCGGCATTTTCTTGCTGATAAGCACCTTCCAAACCAATTTCAAGCTGTGAAAAACTTGCTAGGCTACTTGAAAAATCTCCTGCATTCAAGGTGAAGTCTTGCCCAGCTTGATAAAGGTCTACATCTAACTCTCTTGCTCTTTTGTGACAGACAAGCTCCGCTTCTGGAGCAAGCTTGGCAATGACCGCCTTCTTTCCAGCCTTGAAAATACCAGCTTTCTGCTCGGCTATTTCCTCTAGACTATCGCCCAAGGTCTCCTGATGATCTAGGCCAATGGAAGTAATAACTGCAATCTCTCCTATTACGACATTCGTTGTGTCAAGCAAACCACCAATCCCCACTTCTAGCAGGACTAGATCCACTCCCTGCTCTTTAAAGTAAAGCAAGGCAATCAAGGTCAACAACTCAAAGAAAGACAATTGATCATGTGTTTCCAAAAGAGTTTTCTCCATCTCCTTAACTTGTTCTGCCAAACGGATAAAATCTGCATCAGCTATTGCTTGCCCATTGATACAGATTCGATCATGGATACTGATGATATGAGGAGAGGTAAAAGTACCAACTTTTTTACCATGAGCAACAAACAACTCCCTCATAAAGGCAATAGTTGACCCTTTACCGTTAGTCCCTGTTACGTGGATAATAGGATAAGTCTTCTCAGGATTCCCCAGCAAATCCACTGCTTGCTGCATTCGTCCAAGACCAGATCTAAAGTTTAAACCAATCCGACTATGCAGCCATTCTTCTACTTCAAACATACATGTCTCCTTAACAAAAGTCCAATCAACTACTGCATCAAAGTATGATTACAAATAAAAAGCGAGGTCGAGACAAAAATCCCAACCTCTTACCTGGTTAGCTAATCACTAGCTACTATGAATTTCAACGTGGGCTAAAAACATCCACTGGATGTTCCAACTCTTCCAATTTCTAGGAGTTGGGCTGATACAGTCTCCCAGACTGTATCACTCCTCCATAAAGCTGTTGAAGACTTCTTCAATCATGTTCCATTCGTCTTCTGATTCTTCTGGGATTGGTTGCAATTCGCCTTCTGTTCCGTCTTCATTTTCGATGAATGAGTAAGCTTGGATTTCAACTTCACCGTTTTCATCTTCTTCTGCGTTAACTGGCACTAGAAGAACATAGTTCTTACCAAATTCTTCTTTCCCGTCGATGGTCAAAAGAATTTCAAACAAAGTTTCATTTCCTTGCTCATCTACTAGTGTAATCAATTCACGTTCTTCGTGATCGTGGTTGTGATCGTGTGACATAGTTTCTCCTCTGTCTTAAAATTTTCTATCTAAATAATTTTGCAAAATCAGCTGAGCAGCCAACTTATCAATAACTTTCTTGCGTTTGTTACGGCTGATATCTGCTTGTTCAATCAACATACGTTCCGCAGCAACGGTCGTCAAGCGCTCATCCTGATAGTCTACTGGCAAACCAAAGAGTTCTTCTAGCTTGGCACCATAGGCTTGACTGGCTTCTACTCGCGGACCGCTGGTATTGTTCATGTTTTTTGGCAAACCTACTACAAAGCGTTCTACCTTGTAGCTGTCAACCAATTCCTTGATACGGTCAAAACCAAACTGGCCCTGATCCTCATTAATCTGGATGATTTCAAGTCCCTGAGCAGTGAAGCCTAGTGGATCGCTAATAGCCACCCCTACTGTTTTTGAACCAACGTCCAATCCCATAATTCTCATAGATTATAGATCGACTCCTTGTCCCTTAAGGTAGTAGCGTACCAGTTCTTCAACAATTTCATCACGCTCATACTTACGGATTTGATTTCGTGCATTGTTGTAACGAGGAACGTAGGCAGGGTCTCCACTCAATACATAACCGACGATTTGATTTATCGGATTATAACCCTTTTCATTCAGAGAAGCATAGACATCTGTCAACGTTTCACTGATTTCCTTCTTGTTGGAATCATCCAATTTAAAACGTACAGTTTCTTCAGTAAATCCCATTCTAACACCCTCTTTCCTTAGAATAGTACTATTATAGCATATTTCCTTACGTTCTACAATTAAGTCAATCCATTTATTTGGATTTTCTTACTGTTCTGTCGCACCATTTGCCACTCTGTCTGCGATATATTGGCTTGGTTCATTTTTCAAAAGAGTCTCTAAGCCAAGATTTTTCAAATAATCTGTCTGTGACGCCTTTTTGACATCCAAGACTTGTAAATCATAGGTCGTTGTGGTCTGGATTTCAGTCTCACTGAGCAGTTTGGTTTCAAGTGTAAAACCTGCCAATTTGCGCGCTTCCTGAAGCATTTCATCCTTTTCTTCTGCTTCTAAAAGAGCTTTTTGAGTTTCTTCAAGACCGTGGTCAGCGATAAAGGATTTCAATTCCTCACTTAAGGGCCGTATCTGCCGAATAACCAATTTTAGAAATTGTTTCCCTTTATAGGTGATGGTTTGCGTTTGCTTGACGCCATCTCCTGACTCAGGGAAAATCAAAGTCTTGGTCACAACCGTATTCTTTTCCGCATTTTCCAAAACGGGCAGAGTAGACTGGAGCGTTTCGGATTCATGTTTTGAACTGGATGTCGTTTCCTTCTTTTGGCCACATCCTGCAAGTAGCAGGAGGAGAGTAGCTGCGCCAATTACTATCTTTTTCATAATTCCTCACATAATTTTTTGATAAAAAATGAACAAGGCTAGGAGATACCCCAGCCTCGATGTTTATAGAGCTGCACGCAAACGTGCTTCTGCATTTTCTACATTACGGACAGAGCGTGGTAAAAAGGCACGGATATCATCTTCTTTGTAACCGACCTGCAAACGCTTCTCGTCAACTAGAATAGGACTTTTTAAGATCCGTGGTGTTTCCATGATTAAGTTGAGTACTTCATTGACACTCAAATCTTCGATGTCAACTCCTAAAGCTTTCGCATAGCGGTTTTTTGATGATACAATGCTGGCAATTCCATTATCTGTCTTTGTCAGAATATCAAGTAGTTCTTCTCTCGTAATCCCTTCTTTACCAAGGTTTTGTTCTTTATAACTTAACTGGTGTGCGTTGAGCCAAGTCTTCGCTTTCTTACAGCTTGTGCAACTGGAGACGGTATAAATCTTAATCATGTGCCTACCCCTTTCGCTACATGTTACTATCAGTTTAATCTATTATACCATAAAAAACATCCGACTTGCGACCTATTTTTAAAAAAATTTAACTTTTTTAGCGATTTCCGTACTTTTTTCTTGACAAAATCAATTTATAGCCAACTTTTAAATTTTTTGATATAGATTCGTTTCACTACTGTAACACTGATCATATAGAAAACGATGATCAAAAGCAAAAAGAGGAAATAAATTGGTTCTAAAGGGGTTAAATGAAGCAGGCTAGCAATTGAAGAGTAGGGAAGGAAGGTCACAAAGCTAGCTGCTAGCAAGGTTGTTCCAAGAACAAACCATGATGGACGACTTTGTAAGAAAGGAAGCTTTGCTGAACGAAGCATATGGATAACCATGGTTTGGGACCACATGGATTCAATGAACCAACCAGTCTGGAACAAGATGATAAAGCCCCTTGCAGAATCTGCTCCATGAACATAAGCATGACCTGTCGCCATTGGGACAATGACAAAATAGAGCAAGATAAAGGTCAAAATATCAAAGGCAGAAGAAATCGGACCCATCCAAATCATAAAGCGAGTAATAGACTTGGCCTCCCACTTATGAGGCTTCTTCAAGAAGTCTTCATCCACATTATCAAATGGCAAGGCAATGCAAGAAAGATCATAGACTAGATTTAACACAATCAAGTGAATCGGAGCCATAGGAAGGAAAGGTAAAAAGATACCAGACACTAACAGAGAGAAAATGTTCCCGAAATTAGAGCTGACCGTCATCTTGATATATTTGGTCATATTAGCATAGACTTTCCGTCCTTCAACCAGCCCTTTTTCAAGCACCATCAAATCCTTATCTAGCAAAATGACATCAGCCGTTTCTTTGGCAATATCTACTGCTGTATCAACAGAAATCCCCACATCTGCCACTTTCATAGAAGGGGCATCATTGATTCCATCTCCCATATAGCCGACACAATGTCCATTCGATTTGATTTGTAAAATGATTCGTGCTTTTTGATCCGGAGAGAGTTTGGCAAAGACAGTCACCTTCTCAACTGCTTGGGCCAATTCCTCATCTGTCATGGCATCAATATCAGAACCCAACAAGATTTGATCAACGTCTAAACCAACTTTTTCGCATACTGCTTGGGTTACCTTCTCATTGTCCCCCGTCAAGATCTTTGTTTGAACACCGTGTTCTAACAAAGCTTGGATAGCAGGTGCTGCTGATGGTTTTGGTGGATCTAGAAAGGCAAGATATCCTGTTAGAATCATCTCTTTTTCATCTTCAACGGAGTAAGCAAAACCTTCTTTTAGACCTGTTTTATAAGCGACTCCCAAGACTCGCAATCCCTGTTGATTAAGTTGATCTACTTCTTTTAAGATTTCCACTCGGATATCATCCGTCAGAGGGCTAATCTGACCTTGATATTCCACATGGGTTGAAATCGCAAGCATTTCCTCTAGGGCACCCTTGGTTACCAAACTAACAACTTCGTTCTCATCCTTGACGATGACACTCATGCGTCTGCGTTCAAAATCAAATGGCAATTCATCTATTTTTTGGAAGCTAGTATCCAAATTTTGTAGAATAGCGTGTTCTTTAGCTTCTTTTTCAGTTCTACTGATAATGGCACGGTCCATCAAGTTTTTTAAACCGGTTTGAAAATAGGAATTGAGATAGGCACGTCTCAACACAGACAAATCCAAATCTCCATGTATATCCAAAGGATATTCAAGGACAATTTCGTCTTGGGTAAGGGTTCCCGTTTTATCCGTGCATAGGATATCAATAGCACCTAGATCTTGTATGGCATTGAGTTTTTTGATGACGACTTTTTCCTTGGCCATGATAATGGAGCCTTTTGCTAAACTGGCCGTGATGATCATAGGAAGCATCTCAGGTGTCAATCCAACACCAACACTCAGTGCAAATACACCTGCTTCCAGCCAGTCGCCATCTGTTAAACCATTAGACAAGAAAACAATGGGCACCATGACTAACATCAAACGGATCAAGAGCCAAGAGATGCTGTTCATCTCCCGTTCAAATGAAGTAGGTTCGTCATAGGTATTGAGGGTCTGCTCGATTTCTCCCATCATGGTATCATCACCGACCGCTAAGATCAAAGCCTTGGCACTTCCTGATATCACATTGGTTCCCATAAAAGCGAGCGCTTCTGCTTCTAGCAGACTATCAAAGTTTGATTGACTCATTTTTGACAAGGCTAGTTTTTCAACCGAGTCACTTTCACCTGTCAAACCAGACTGTTGGACAAAGAAATCACGTGATTCAATTAAAAGGAGGTCTGCTGGAATCATATCCCCAGCACTTAATTTGACTATATCTCCAACGACCAAATCTTCAATTGCGACCTCTAAACTCTGGCCTTCGCGAATAACTGTGGCTGTGTTCACAATCATTTTTGATAGATTGGTCGCAGCCTTGTCACTCCGCAATTCTTGAACAAAGCGTATGCCACCAGAGATTAGAACGAGAACGACGATGATGATAGAGGTCGTCGGATCTTCTTGTCCAGGCTTCGCCAACCAGACATTGGTCACCATGGAAATCATAGCGATGACCAACAGGATGATTGTAAATGGATTGATAATCGATTCGTAAATCTTTTTGAAGATACTGTCTTCTTGACCCTTGGTGATGGTATTTTCGCCATATAGGTCACGATTTTTCTCCACCTGCTCCTCAGTCAAGCCTGTTAGACTTGTCTTATAAAAAGATAGAGTTTCGTTTAAAGGTGTGTGAATAGCTACTGCTAATCTTTCTTTTGTAGTTTTCATTGGTTTCTCCTATCTGTATGAATGATGTGTTTCATACACAGAGACCAATCACTTTATAAGGGCAGAATGACACAAATCAGCGATTGGCTGTGTATGTGCGGTTCTGGATGATCGTCAATTTGCATCGTTTGTCTCCTTTCCTTGTTCTAAAACAGTAGAAAATCCCACCATAAAATGGCAGGATTAAAAAACTAATTATCTGTTTTTTCGTTCAAGCTTTAACTCCATAGGGCGATGAAATGAGCTTAGTCTTGGCCTTCGCGACCAGGACTGTTGACCAACGAGTAGTGTCTCCACTGCTTTGCGGTAGTCATCCGTATCCCTATGGTAGCCTCACCTACCGTTTTCGTTTATCAGTATAAACCTTTAAAATATAAAAGTCAATGATTTATCTTAATTTTCTTAAATAACAATTAATTCCTTCGGCGCTAGAGTCAACAATTCGCAACCTGTCTCCGTAATCAAGATATCATCTTCAATACGAACCCCGTATTTACCTTCAATATAAATACCTGGTTCATCAGTCAAGACCATACCAGATTTAATGACTTCTTTGGAAGTTTGGCTAAAGTAGGGTTCCTCATGGATATCCAGTCCGATACCGTGACCGATACCGTGGGTAAAGTAGTCGCCATAACCTGCCTCGATGATAATATCACGAGGGATTTTGTCAAAATCACGGAAGCCTAGCCCCGCCTTGGCTTGGTCAATCAAAGCTTGATTGGCTTTCAGAACCGTATGGTAAATCTCTGCCTGCTCGTCACTGACATGGCCTAGGTAGATGGTACGAGTCATGTCACTCACATAATGCTCGTACAGGCAGCCGAAGTCCATGGTAATAGCTTCGCCTAGTTCAACTGGCTTGTGCATGGGATGGGCATGTGGTTTAGAAGAGTTGATGCCACTTGCTAGAATCGTATCAAAAGACAAGCCTGCTGCTCCTAGCTCCCGCATGCGGAAATCAAGGAAGTTGGCAATTTCGATTTCTGTCTTACCTGGCTTGATAAAGTCAAGCGCATCACGGAAAGCTTGGTCTGAGATGGAACAAGCCTTGCGAATGGTCGCAATCTCCTTCTCATCCTTAATCATACGGAGTGCTTCAACAAACTGAGTCTGAGGAAGCAAATCAATTCCTGCAAAGGTAGCCTGCATACGGTGGTAATAAGAGACCGAAATCTCATCCTCAAAACCGATGCGAGACAAACCCATATCCTTAACCATGCCTGCAATGACAGTCAATTCATCGCGGTCAGCCACAATCTCAAAACCTGTCACTTCTTGCTTGGCTGCAATGATATAGCGAGAGTCTGTCACCAAGACCTGACGGTCACGACTGATAAAGACTGTTCCGTTTGAACCCCAAAAACCAGTCAGGTAGTAGACGTTTTTTAGGTTGTTAATGATAATTCCATCCAGTTCTTTTTCTTGCATTTTAGCTAGAAATGCTTGTACACGTTTATTCATGATGTAACTTTCCTTTCAAATAGTATCCTGTGTAGCTGGCTTCATTGGCCGCTACTTCTTCTGGAGTTCCTGTTGCGATGATGGTTCCCCCACCGACACCGCCTTCCGGTCCCAAGTCGATGATATGGTCTGCAGTCTTAATCACATCTAGATTGTGCTCGATGACGAGTACTGTATTGCCATCGTCTACAAAGCGAGCCAAGACTTTAAGCAAGCGAGCGATGTCCTCCGTATGAAGTCCTGTCGTCGGCTCATCCAGAATATAGAATGACTTGCCTGTCGAGCGTTTGTGGAGTTCACTAGCCAACTTCATACGCTGAGCTTCTCCCCCTGAAAGAGTCGTAGCCGGTTGCCCTAACGTTACATATCCCAGCCCGACATCCTTGATGGTCTGGAGTTTGCGTTGAATCTTAGGAATGTGTTGGAAGAATTCCACTGCATCGTTGACGGTCATATCCAAGACTTGCGAGATGTTCTTTTCCTTGTAGTGAACTTCTAGGGTTTCACTGTTGTAGCGGGTTCCATGACAGACTTCACAAGCCACGTATACATCTGGCAAGAAGTGCATCTCTATCTTGATAATCCCGTCACCTGAGCAGGCTTCACAACGACCACCCTTGACGTTGAAACTGAAACGGCCCTTTTTATAACCTCGAATCTTAGCTTCATTTGTCTGGGCAAAGAGGTCACGTATATCGTCAAAAACTCCTGTATAGGTAGCTGGATTGGACCTCGGCGTTCGTCCGATTGGGCTCTGGTCAATATCAATCAGACGATCCACATGCTCAATCCCTGTAATCGTTTTAAACTTCCCAGGCTTGTCTGAATTGCGGTTGAGCTTTTGAGCAATAGCTTTTTTGAGGATGCTGTTGATTAAGGTTGATTTCCCTGAACCGGATACCCCCGTCACGGCGATGAATTTCCCTAACGGGAAGCGAGCTGTGACATTTTGCAAATTGTTCTCACGCGCTCCTGTCACCTCGATAAAACGACCATTTCCCACACGGCGCTCGTCTGGTACTGGAATGGCACGTTTGCCTGACAAGTACTGGCCTGTGATGGACTTGCTGTTGCGAGCCACTTGCTTAGGTGTTCCTGCGGCGACGATTTCCCCACCAAAGACACCGGCACCGGGACCAACGTCAATCAGATAATCCGCCTCGCGCATGGTATCTTCGTCGTGTTCCACCACGATAAGAGTATTGCCCAAGTCACGCATCTTTTTCAGACTGGCAATGAGACGGTCATTATCCCTCTGGTGAAGACCAATCGATGGTTCGTCCAAAATATAGAGGACTCCTGAGAGGTTGGAACCAATCTGGGTAGCCAAGCGAATACGCTGACTTTCCCCGCCTGAAAGGGTACCTGCTGAACGTGACAGAGTCAGATAGTTAAGACCCACGTTATTAAGGAAGGTTAAACGATCCTTGATTTCCTTGAGAATGGGACGAGCAATAATGGCTTCATTTTCAGATAGAGTCAACTGGCTCACCAACTCCAAGTGGTCTGCGATAGACAGGTCTGAAATCTCTCCGATATGAGGACCTTGCTCGCCGCCAACACGGACAGACAAGGCCTGGTCGTTAAGACGATAGCCGAGACAGGTTCCGCAGGTCAGTTCATTCATATAGAGGCGCATCTGGGTGCGAGTATAGTCACTATTGGTTTCATGGTAACGACGTTTGATATTGCCAATGACTCCCTCAAAAGGAATGTCGATATCGCGCACACCACCAAATTCATTCTCATAGTGGAAATGGAATTCCTTGCCATCTGAACCGTAGAGAATCAAGTTCTTATCTTCTTCTGACAAGTTCTCAAAAGGCTTGTCCATATCCACTCCAAAGGCTGTCATAGCCTGTTCCAGCATGTTAGGATAGTAGTTAGAGGAAATAGGATTCCAAGGCGCAAGCGCTCCCTCACGTAAAGTTTTGCTGGCATCTGGCACCACTAGGTCGATGTCCACCTCCAGCTTGATACCCAAACCGTCACATTCACTACAAGAACCAAAAGGCGCATTGAAAGAAAAAAGTCGAGGTTCTAGCTCTGGTACGGTAAAACCACAAACTGGGCAGGCATAGTGCTCAGAAAAGAGCAACTCAGAGTCGTCCATGGTATCGATAATCACATAACCTTCTGCGATACGAAGGGCCGCCTCAACGGAGTCGAAGAGACGGCTGCGGATGCCCTCCTTGATGACGATACGGTCAACCACAACATCGATATTATGTTGCTTGCTCTTAGACAGCTCAGGCACTTCGGTCACATCATAGACTTCTCCATCCACTCGGACACGAACATAGCCATCTTTCTGAATCTTTTCAATGACGCTCTTGTGTTGACCTTTTTTCTTGCGGATGACAGGAGCCAAAATCTGCAAGCGTTGACGTTCTGGCAACTCTAAGACCTTATCAACGATTTGCTCTACAGAAGAAGCCTTAATAGCCCCATGTCCGTTGATACAGTAAGGCGTCCCCACACGTGCGTAGAGGAGACGCAGATAGTCATTGATCTCAGTCGTCGTTCCCACCGTCGAGCGAGGGTTTTTGCTAGTCGTTTTTTGGTCGATGGAAATAGCTGGGCTGAGGCCGTCAATGGCATCTACATCTGGTTTTTCCATGTTGCCCAAGAACTGACGAGCATAGGCAGATAAACTCTCTACATAACGACGCTGCCCCTCCGCATAGAGGGTATCAAAGGCTAGACTGGATTTCCCAGAACCTGACAAACCAGTCACAACAACCAGCTTGTCTCTTGGAATCTCCACATCGATATTTTTTAAATTATGGGCACGTGCCCCATGAATGACAATTTTATCTTGCATCTTTGTTCTTTCTAGTCTATTATTGCTTTCCATTATACCAAAAAATGTGAAATTCTATTACCCAAAAAGCTGTTTTTATAGTATAATAGTACGGTGCAAAAAATGAATCACTGAATAGTAGGAAAGGATAGGGGATATGAAACAAGTTTTTCTCTCAACAACAACTGAATTTAAAGAGATCGACACGCTTGAACCGGGCACTTGGATCAACCTCGTCAATCCTACACAAAATGAATCGTTGGAAATCGCCAACGCCTTCGATATCGACATCACCGACCTCCGGGCACCGCTTGATGCGGAAGAAATGTCCCGTATTACCATCGAAGATGAGTATACTTTGATCATCGTAGACGTTCCCATCACAGAGGAAAGAAACAACCGCACCTACTACGTAACGATTCCGCTGGGGATTATCATCACAGAGGAAACCATTATCACTACCTGCTTGGAACCTCTCCCTGTTCTCGATGTCTTTATCAACCGTAGACTGCGTAACTTTTACACCTTCATGCGTTCGCGCTTTATCTTCCAGATTCTCTACCGTAACGCTGAGCTTTACCTAACAGCCCTTCGTTCGATCGACCGTAAGAGTGAACAAATCGAAAGTCAACTTCACAAGTCTACTCGAAACGAAGAACTGATCGAGCTCATGGAATTGGAAAAGACCATCGTCTATTTCAAAGCCTCACTTAAGACAAATGAGCGCGTGATTAAGAAATTGACCAGCGCAACTAGCAATATCAAGAAATACCTAGAGGACCAAGACCTGCTCGAAGATACCCTGATCGAAACCCAACAGGCCATCGAGATGGCAGATATCTATGGAAACGTCCTTCACTCTATGACAGAGACCTTTGCCTCTATCATTTCCAACAACCAGAACAATATCATGAAAACCTTGGCACTCGTGACCATTGTCATGTCTGTCCCGACCATGATCTTCTCTGCCTATGGGATGAACTTTAAGGATAATGAAATCCCTCTAAACGGCGAGCCACACGCCTTCTGGTTAATCGTCTTTATCGCCTTTGCTATGAGTGTCTCGCTCACTCTCTATCTCATCCATAAAAAATGGTTCTAAGAGGAATCCCTATGTCTCAGATTGATTTACAAAAACTAACCAAGAAAAACCAAGAGTTTATCCACATCGCTACCCAACAATTTATCAAAGATGGCAAAACAGATGCTGAAATCAAGGCTGTTTTTGAGGAAGTCATTCCTAAAATCCTTGAAGAGCAAGTCAAAGGAACAACAGCTCGTTCCCTCTATGGCGCTCCAACTCACTGGGCTCACAGTTTCACAGTCAAGGAACAGTACGAAAAAGAGCACCCTAAGGAAAATGACGATCCAAAACTCATGATTATGGACTCAGCCCTTTTTATCACCAGTCTCTTTGCATTGGTTAGTGCTCTAACTACGTTCTTCTCTAGAGATCAGGCTATTGGCTATGGGTTGATTACCCTCTTGTTGGTTGGACTTGTAGGAGGACTTGCCTTCTACTTGATGTACTACTTTGTCTACCAGTACTATGGACCAGACACAGATCGCAGCCAACGTCCTCCATTCTGGAAATCAATCCTCGTTATCCTGGCCTCTATGGTCCTTTGGTTGGTTGTCTTCTTTGCAACAAGCTTCCTACCAGCCAACCTCAATCCAGTCCTTGCTCCATTGCCTTTGGCTATCCTGGGAGCTGCCCTCCTCGCTCTTCGCTTCTATCTCAAGAAACGTTTCAACATCCGAAGTGCAAGCGCGGGCCCATCACGTTATTAAGAAAAGTGAAAAGCTATGGCATATAGTCAATCTTTAGCTCAGCAGATTCGCAAAATTCTAGCACTTAAACTTCCTCCCCAAATTTTCGAAGAAGAGTTAGAAGAAAAGAAACTGTTTGGTGGCCTGGCCTTTATGATTCGTGGGAAAATGGTCCTTACAGTCAGTTCCAGAAAGGACGAGCTGGTTATGGTGAGAATTGGCAAAGAAATGGAAAAGCAAGTTCTACCCCGAACAGGAGCTCATACCACATTGATGAGAGGGCGACCTTATCATGGCTATATAGACCTAGATATCGAAGGTCAAAAAGAACTTCCTTACTGGATTGATTTAGCTCTCTCCTATAATCAAGAGTTGACCAAGTAACTCATATCTAGTGAGATTAGAGATTGGAAAAACGAAAAGCAACTGCACAAGCGGTTGCTTTTTTCACTTGCTTTCTTGAGATTCAATAGCACTTCTGAGTCTCATTCTTGTAGTTTTCTCTCATCTTTTGTGATAGAATAGGCTCATACTCAATGAAAATCAAAGAGCAAACTAGGAAGCTAGCCGCAGGCTGTACTTGAGTACGGCAAGGCTAAGCTGACGTGGTTTGAATTTGATTTTCGAAGAGTATCAATCTATTTCTAGGAGGATGAGATATGGTTTCTACTATTGGTATCGTCAGTTTGTCTAGTGGCATTATCGGAGAGAATTTTGTCAAACACGAAGTCGACTTAGGTGTCCAACGTCTCAAGGATTTGGGACTCAATCCTGTCTTTTTACCCCATTCGCTAAAGGGCTTGGACTTTAGCAAGGACCATCCGGAGGCACGTGCAGAGGATTTGATGCAGGCCTTTTCTGATGATAGCATCGACATGATCCTATGCGCCATTGGTGGGGATGATACCTATCGCTTGCTACCTTATCTTTTTGAAAACGACCAGCTTCAAAAGGTTATCAAGTCAAAGATTTTTCTTGGTTTTTCGGATACAACCATCAATCACCTTATGTTGCACAAACTGGGAGTCAAGACTTTTTATGGGCAATCCTTTCTAGCCGACATTTGTGAATTAGACAAGGAGATGTTGCCCTATAGCTTTCACTACTTTAAAGAATTGATTGAGACTGGAAGAATTTCAGAAATCCGCCCTAGCGACGTTTGGTATGAGGAACGGACTGATTTTAGTCCCAAGGCCCTGGGAACAGCTCGTATCAGTCATGCAGATACTGGTTTTGACTTGTTGCAAGGAAATGCCCAGTTTGAGGGAGAAATTCTCGGTGGTTGCCTTGAATCTCTCTATGATATCTTTGACAATTCTCGATACGCAGACAGCACGGACCTCTGCCAAAAGTACAAACTCTTCCCTGACTTATCCGACTGGGAAGGAAAGATTCTCTTGCTAGAAACAAGCGAAGAAAAGCCTGAGCCAGAAGAATTCAAAAAGATGTTGCAGGCTTTGAAAGAAACTGGAGTATTTGAGGTCATCAGTGGACTCTTGGTCGGAAAACCTATGGATGAAACCTTTTATGACGACTATAAGGAAGCAATACTGGACATCATTGACAGCAATATCCCGATTGTCTATAATCTGAATGTCGGCCACGAAACTCCAAGAGCCATTGTGCCCTTTGGCGTTCACGCTTATGTGGATGCACAGGAGCAAGTCATTCGCTTTGACCATAACAAAAAATAAACAATTTCTCTATTTTTGTGCTTTGGTATTGATTTTCGTTACAATTTGTGTCTAAATTTATTGCATTTTGCTTATTTCTATGATATCTTTTTGAAGGAGGTATATATGACTAAACAAAAAATAAATCAAATTGTCGGTTCAATTGGAGCCTTTATCGGGATTATTGTATTTATCGCCTACATCCCACAAATTTTTGCCAATTTACAAGGCAACAAAGCTCAACCATTCCAGCCTTTATCCGCAGCAGTATCTTGTTTAATTTGGGTTATTTACGGGTGGACAAAAGAACCTAAGAAGGATTGGATACTAATTATTCCAAACTCAGCTGGCGTTGTCTTAGGTGGACTGACATTTCTCACTGCACTATAAAAATTACTAGCATATAATCAAAAAGCTGAGAGGAATTTCTCAGCTTTTTCTATATTCTCAGATAGTTAGACGCTTGGACTCACTAACTTCCGCTTTTCCACTCACAATCATTCTCATGATCATCTATCAGACCTGCCGCCTGTAGAAAAGCTAAAACTGCGACTGGACCTGTGAATTTGAAACCACGTTTTTTGAGATCTTGAGATAACTTTTCAGACAAGGCTGTTTTAGCAGGCGCTAGGTGATAGTCAGGAACATCATTGATGATGGTTTTTCCCTCAACAAAGGACCAGAGATAAGCGTCAAAAGAGCCAAAGGTTTTCTGGATTTGTAAAAATGCTTGGGCGTTGGCACGCGTCGCAAAAATCTTGGCTCTATTTCGGATGATGGCTGGATTATCTAACAAGGCTTCCAACTCCCCATCTGTCATCTCTGCGACACGTTGGGCTTGGTAGTTGTGAAATACTTCTCGGAAAGCTTGGCGTTTGTTTAGTACCGTTTCCCAAGATAGACCCGACTGGTAAGTTTCCAAACAAAGCAACTCAAAAAGAGCACGGTCATCATGAAGGGGTTGGCCCCACTCTTCATCATGGTAGGCTACATATAATGGGTTGTTCATTTTAACCCAACCACAGCGTTTTGTCATAAAAATCTCCTATTTTACCAACATCTTAAGGGCTGACTTGATATAGTTCTCAGCTGTATCCGTCGTTCCTTCAAAGAATTTCTTGATTTTCTTAAGCTCGGTTGCCTTGTAGCCCAGTGCCAACATGGCTTCCATAGCTTCTTCTAGTTCTTGGTTTTCAGCACTGGCTTGCACTGCGACCTTGGCAGGAAGGTCATCGCTAGCCACAACTACCTTGCCTTCCAAGTCTAGCACCATCTGCTGGGCTGTTTTCTTGCCAATTTTAGGGAACTTAGTCAAGTAGGTGATGTTCTTAGTCTCGATCGCCTGAACCAAGCCAGCATTGTCATCGGCAGCGATAATGGCAAGAGCTGACACAGGTCCAATCCCAGAAACCGAGATCAGACTAAGAAAGAGCTTCTTCTCATCTTCTGAGCGAAAGCCGTAAAGCAGATGGGCATCCTCACGGACAACTTGGTGCACATAAATCTGAGTTTCTTGATTAACCTGACCTGAGTAAGCATAGGGATTAGCTACATGCAAGATATAACCGATACCATTTACCTCTAGGACAATGTATTTAGCAGTGATTTTGGTAATGATTCCTTTTAGATATTCGTACATAATTTTTCTCCATTATTTTGCCTATCTAGTATACCATATTTCCCCAAGACAGACTGCAACAAAAGGTGCAACCTCTGGTTGACAAATAGTACAGGAGATTGTATTCTCATTATAAGTAAAAATTGTTAGGATAGAAGTAGAAAGAGGAGGATAGAATGATGAAACTCACAGAAAAACTATTTGAGCTCAGAAAGGAAAAAGGTTGGTCCCAGGAAAAGCTAGCAGAACAAATCAATGTTTCTCGGCAAAGCATCTCAAAATGGGAGTCTGGACAAGTCCTTCCTGAAATCGAAAAAATCATTGAATTAAGCAAGATTTTTCAAGTGACAACTGACTATCTACTACTAGATGAAAACTCTGAAAAAGCTTCCACAGCAGTGATCTTGGAAGAAAACAAGGACAAATACTATAAAGAGGTTAAATCCTTTGGTCTCTGGCAAGTGATTTATATTTTCGTCTTAGCTCTGGCTATCTATCTCTTTTTAGCTGGTTCTAGTTTCCCAGCCGAATTCACCGCCTGGATTTGGCTGACCTTCGTACTCTTGATTGCGTCTGCAATTGCTATCAACAAGGCTCTCAAAACCAAACAACGTTATCTTGATAGGGTGATTGGTCTTGAGAATCCTTCAAACCAAGACGACTCTGCGAAACCTTGAGTCAATTGATTCATATTTCTCAGTACTTTTATAGGACTGGTCTTGTCAAGCAAGTGTAAACATCGTGTCAAGTTGCCCATATCCAATCAAAGTTCCCACCTTAGAAAAACTAAAAAGCCTTGTTCAAAAGGAACAAAGGCTTTTTGTGTTCTTAATATTTCCCCAACTCACGAAGACTGGTATGATTTTCCTGAATGCGACGGAACATCTTTTCCATATCTGACTTAGTGAAATGCACCAAAACAGGACGTCCGTGTGGACAGTTATAGGGATTGTCACATTGAGAAAGCTGATAAAGCAGCTGTCTGGCTGAGTGGTCATCGATACGATGGTTGGCCTTGATAGATCGCTTGCAGGACATCATGATAGCCAGCTCTGCTCGGTATTTCTTGATAGAAACTTCCTTGGTCAGGAGCAGCATGTCACACATTTCATAGATCCCAGACTCGATTTCCTCCTCTGCCATCCAAATAGGATGTTCACGTAGGATAAATTGATTTTCTCCGTACTCTGCTAGAAAGACGCCCACTTCCTCCAAAAGTGCCATTCTTTCCTTGAGACGCAGGGCATCATCTGCAGGAAATTCAAAGATGTAGGGCACTAGGAGTTGCTGCTGGCTCTGGTCAACATTTCCGATGCTTTCACGGTATTCCTCGTACTTAACTCGTTCCTGAGCCGCGTGTTGGTCTATGATGTAGAGCCCATCTCGCCCTTGGGCAAAGAGATAGGTCCCGTGCATCTGCCCGAAAAATTCCAACTCTGGGAAGCTGGAAGATTCTTCTCGCTCCAGCTTGTCATAAGCCTTATCGAGGCTAGCAAGATCTAACTCTGGATGGTCTAGTTGGTCGTAGTTAACAGGCTTTCTCTCTGCAAAATGCAGTTTTGCTGGTCTAGTCAGCTGGTCCAAGGTTTCCTTGGCAAACAAGGTTAAATCTTTCCCTTCCTCAGTTAATTCAACCTGATGATCAGCCACCTCAACTTGGCTGGGTCTTGTAGGCTCAGTCTTTTCATAGTAGAGCGTATTTTCTCTGAGTGGGAGAATAGTCTGCTCCACCTTTTGACGATTGCGCACGGTCGACTTGGCAAGATTTTCCAAGGCATCAGGGATCAAGGCTTGCTCTTTGAGACTGTTAGAAATAGCTTCTGAGACTAACGCCATCAGTTCTTTTTCCTTGGAAATCCGCACTTCTTGTTTGGTTGGATGGACATTGACATCAGCCAGATAAGGGTCGATATGGATGTGAATGACAGCCAGTGGAAAACGGCCCACCATAAGCTTGCTTCCGTAACCGTCAAGAATCGCACGATTGAGCAGGAAGTTCTTGATATAACGGCCATTGATGAAGAGACTGATATAGTTGCGGTTGGCCCGAGTCAACTCAGGCAATGACACAAAGCCTGAAATTTCGAAATCTAGGTCAGAGTTCTCAATGGCAATCATCTTCTTGGCACTCGCCAAACCATAAATTCCTGCGATGGCTTGACGCAGTTGACCAGTCCCTGCTGTCCGCGTCATCTCCTTGCCATCACTAATCAAACTGAAGGAAATCTCAGGATGGGCCAAGCCCAGACGGTTGACAATATCAATGATATGAGACAACTCCGCTTGCTGGCTCTTCATATACTTGAGACGGGCTGGCGTGTTGAAAAAGAGATCCTCCACACAAACCTTGGTTCCCACTGGACTAGTCGCTGGAATGACTTCCTCAACTTCTCCCCCACGCGCGACTAACTTGGTTCCATGACTAGCACCATCTACCGCCGTTAACAGAGTCAGAACACTAACAGAAGCGATAGAAGGCAGGGCTTCACCACGAAAACCAAGCGTCCGAATCCGAAAAAGATCTGCTTGATTTTTTATCTTACTAGTCGCATGACGACGCAAAGCCAATTCCACCTCATCGTGGACAATTCCATGGCCATTATCGGTGATTTGGATTTTCTTGAGACCAGCTTCTTCAATCTCAATGATAATCTGGCTAGAGCCAGCGTCAATGGCATTTTCTACCAACTCTTTGACCACACTGGCAGGACGCTCAATGACCTCTCCTGCCGCTATCTGGTTTGCCAACACCTCTGGCAATTCAATAATATGAGACATTTTTCAGCCCCTTTCTGTATCTATTTTCCTAGAAATTGATTAGTGCTATTATACCATATTTCAGATACTACTAGAAAAAGCAAATACCACATAGACTCCAAATCTCTCCACATAGACAAAGTCCCTTGCCAGAGGGCGTAAAATAGTGTTTAATAAAGGTGTACAGGAAGTGATCACAAGCTTGTATAACTGAAAAGGAGGGAAGTTTATGAAAGTAGAAGTACAGATTAAGGAGATTTACGAGGAGGAAAAGCTGATTGTCCAAGCTCCTCAGCCGACCGAAAAAGTCCAGAAAGTCATCGAGTTCGCTGAAAATCTGGACCAAAAAGAAACAATCAAAGGAAAGATTGATGATCAGGTCTATCTAGTTGAAATTGGCAAGATTCAGCGCTTCTATATAGAGAATCGAAAGGTTCTAGCAGAAACTGCATCTCAGACCTACAGCATTGATTTGCGACTCTATCAGGTTCTTGAAATTCTGCCGACCACTTTTATCCAAATTTCCCAATCAGAAATCATCAATATCGATTCCATCTCTCATCTCAAGCTCACGCCCAACGGTCTGGTTGAAATTTTCTTGAAAAACGAAAGCTTCACCTACTCTTCACGCCGTTACCTAAAAACCATCAAGGAGAAATTAGAACTATGAAAAAACAAGTATTTCACGACGCAGCTGCTGGCGTCCTCATCGGCCTCATCCTCTCTATCCTCTTTTCACTCATTTATGCACCAAGTACATACACCCCATTAAGTCCCGACTCTCTCATCGGCCAAGCGATGGCTCAACATCAGGTTCACGGTGCCCTGGTTTTGCTCTACTGCACATTTATCTGGTCAGCTATCGGCGTTCTCTTTAGCTTTGGCAGTCGCTTATTCAGCCGTGATTGGAGCTTGCTCCGTGCCACACTTTCCCATTTCTTCCTCATGCTGGCTGGCTTTGTTCCACTAGCAACTCTGGCTGGTTGGGTCCCCTTCCACTGGACCTTCTATCTCCAGCTCATTCCAGAGTTTGCGATTGTCTACCTCATCATCTGGGCTATTCTCTATAAAAGAGAAGCTAAAAAAGTAGACCACATCAATCAACTCTTGGCCCATAAAAAGTAATAGAGAAAATCCCACTCACAAAAATGTGAGTGGGCTCTTTTTATAATTTTTGCTTGAACTCGACTAAGACATTCATAGCCTGCATAGGCGTCATGTTGTAAACATCCAGTTCAGCTAATTCTGCTAGGATAGGATGCTCTTCAGGTGTATCAAAGAGAGAAATCTGTTCACTGACGGCACTTGTTTGCCTCATCAGACTTGGACTTTCTCCCCCTTGACTCTCCAGTTGTGTCAAAATCTTATCCGCCCTTGCTAACAGTTCTGCTGGTAAACCAGCAATCTTAGCAACGTGGATACCGTAGGATTTGTCAGCTGGTCCTGGTTCAATCTTGTGAAGGAAGGTAACCTGCCCATCCTGCTCCAAGGTTGCCACATGAACATTGACCAAGTGTTCCAGGCTGGACTCCAGACTGGTCAACTCATGGTAGTGGGTCGCAAAGAGGGTTTTAGCTCCGATATGTTCATGAATGTATTCGATGATGGACTGAGCAAGAGCCATCCCGTCATAAGTTGCAGTTCCGCGTCCCAATTCATCAAAGAGAATGAGTGAGTCCTTAGTCGCATGCGAAATGGCATTGTTGGCCTCCATCATCTCCACCATAAAGGTTGATTGACCTGAAACCAAGTCATCTGCTGCTCCGATACGGGTAAAGATCGCATCGAAAATAGGCAAATGGGCGCTCTCAGCCGGCACATACGAGCCCAGCTGGGCCATAACCGCAGTCATGGCTAACTGGCGCATGTAGGTTGACTTCCCACTCATGTTGGGCCCTGTGATTAGCTGAATACTGGTATCTTCTGCCATCTGGATACTGTTTGGAATGTAGGTCTGCGCTCCCATGACCTTTTCAACGACAGCATGGCGCCCTTTCTGGATATCAATTTGTGAATCGTCTCCGAACTCCGGTCGGATCAAATGCTGGGTTTCAGCCACAACTGCCAGACTTTGCAGGACATCAACTGTCGCAATTCCTTGGGCTAGAGCCTGCAAACGCTGGATGTACTTGCTGACTTCCTCACGGATACGCATAAAAATTTCATATTCTAGGTTGGCTGACTTCTCACGTGCCTCCAGCATATCCCCCTCGATACGGGCTAATTCTTCAGTACCAAAGCGTTCTGAGTTTTTCAGCGTTGCCTTGCGGAAAAAGTGGGCTGGCACATTTCCCAGTTGCGAATTGGTCACATGGAAATAGTAACCGTCCTTTTTATTGTAGTCAATCTTAAGCGTGCTGATGCCTGAGTTTTCTCTCTCCTTATCCTCAATCTCAGCAATCCAACTAGTCCCTTCTCTGAGCACTCGACGGTATTTATCCAAGGTCTCATCAAATCCCGTACGGATAATGCCGCCTTCCGTAATCACATGAGGAGCTTCAGGAGAAATCGCTGCGCTAATCAAACTCTCCAACTCAGGGATGGCATCCAACTGTGTGATGAGATAGGCTAGGGCAGGTTGCTCCATGCCTTCTAAAATCGCACGAATCCGTGGTACACTAGACAAGGTGGTCGCCAATTGCAAAAGATCCTTGGGATTGGTCTTACCAAAAGAAACCCGACTAGCCAAGCGTTCGATATCATAAACACCCTTGAGGCTGTCTGTCAAATCACTACGCTCAAAGAAGTGGTCAAGGAAGACCTGCACCACATCTTGACGTTGGACGATTCGCTCCTTATCAATCAAAGGACGATGAATCCAAGAACGCAAGAGCCGCATTCCCATAGCTGTTTTGGTTTCATCTAAAAGCCAGAAAAGACTGCCTTGCTTCTTGCCTGAACGGGCATTCTCAACCAAATCCAGACTAGCCTTGGTCGCATAGTCCATCTGCAAGAAATCTTTGATTTCATAGCGGATAACTGGTTTGAGGTGGTTCAATTCCCGCATCTGGGTCCGATGAACATACTGGAGTAGCTTACTAGCTGCCGCTTGCTCCACAGCTGCCAGTCGTGAATCCAATAAATGGATGTCCTCAAAACCTTCTTTCTCATAGGAAATCACCAGATTCATCTGACGACTTAGAATTTGTTCTTCTTCCTCAGGCAAGTCATAACCTAGAACTACTTCTCGCGCCTTTAGGTTACGGATTTCCCCACAAACCAGCGTAAAATCTAATAGACCTGTCACATAAAAGTCACCCGTCACCAGATCCATATAAGCCAGACCAAATTGATTGCCATCACGATCTATGGCAACCAAGAAATTGTTCTGACTATCGGGCTTACTACTATCAACCACTGTACCGGGGGTGATGACCTGAACCACCTCTCGCTTGACAACCCCAACCGCTTGTTTGGGATCCTCCATCTGCTCGGCAATAGCCACCTTATAGCCCTGCTCAATCAAAACATCAATATACTGCTGGGCAGAGTGATAGGGAACACCAGCCATGGGTATCGGATTCTCTGCATTTTTATTACGACTGGTCAGTGAAATCTCTAAAATCTGTGCCGCATTGACCGCATCTTCGTAAAACAGCTCATAAAAATCACCCATCCGAAAGAGCAAAAAAGCATCTGGATATTGCTTTTTAATATCCACATACTGCTGCATACCAGGTGATAGTTTTTCTGTCGTCATATTGGCTCTCTCCTTGTCAAAAATAAGGCTTGGGAACAAGTCCCAAAACCCTATTCATCCTTCATCAAATCTAGCAAACGCTCTTCCATGAGCTTGGCAACATGCTGGTCTCGACAAATAACCAGTAAGGTGTTGGCTCCCGCAACTGTTCCTAAAATCGCCTCGTCCTTATTTTCATCAACAATATTTGCTAAGACAGCTGCTTCTCCCAACTTGGTATGAAGTACCAAAGTAAACTCTGCTCTCGCAACCCCTTCTAGATGATGCGACAAAAACTCTACCAAATCAATCTTTTCTGTTTCATTCGCTAGCACATAATATACCATACCATTTTTCTTAACCTTGATCAAGCCGATCTCGCGCAGGTCGCGAGACAAGGTCGTTTGCGTCACAAAGACATTCCGAACTTCTAGGCGATCTTGGATATCCTTTTGTGTAGCTAGTTTTTCCTCAGTGATCATCTTTTTAATCAACTGGTGTCGTTCTTTTTTTCTCATATCAACCTCTTACATGAATATTTATAACCGATTTCGGGTTTATTTTTAGATATAATTATACCAAAAAAACTGAATAATTCAAAAAAATCTTTCTTCTTTCACTAAATTTATGATAAAATAGAATAAAAGTCCAAAAGGAGCCTACTTATGAGCACAAAAAAACTGATTGCTAGTGAATTGGCTAGCGTCATCGATAGCCTAGATCAAGAGGCTATTTTAAATTTACTAGAACAACCAAAAAACTCTGACATGGGAGATATCGCTTTCCCTGCTTTCTCACTTGCAAAAGTCGAACGCAAGGCACCTCAAATGATTGCTGCTGAAATCGCTGAAAAAATCAACAGCCAAGCCTTTGAAAAAGTTGTTGCAACTGGCCCTTACGTCAACTTCTTCCTTGATAAAGCTGCCATTTCTGGAGCAGTTATCAAAGAGATCATCGAAAAAGGATCTGACTACGCTCAACAAACGGAAGGCAAAGAGCAAAATATCACGATTGACCTATCAAGTCCAAACATCGCAAAACCTTTCTCAGTAGGTCACTTACGTTCAACTGTTATCGGAGATGCTCTTTCTAATATCTTTAAGAAAATGGGCTACAACACTATTAAAATCAACCACCTTGGAGACTGGGGTAAACAGTTTGGTCTTCTCATGGTTGCTTATAAAAAATGGGGGAGTAAGGAAGCCGTAGAAGCTAATCCAATTGACGAATTGTTAAAATTGTACGTTCGCATCAATGCTGAAATCGAAAATGATCCAGCTCTTGATGATGAAGGACGTCTCTGGTTTAAAAAATTGGAAGATGGCGATCCAGAAGCAACTCAACTTTGGCAGTGGTTCCGTGACGAAAGTTTGGTTGAGTTCAACCGCATTTACAAACTGTTGAACGTTGAATTTGACAGCTTAAACGGGGAGGCCTTCTATAATGACAAGATGGACGAAGCCGTGCAAATCCTTGAAGAAAAAGGTTTGCTAGAAGAATCACGCGGCGCTAGCATTGTCAACCTCGATGATGTTGAACTTCCACCCGCTATGATTAAGAAATCTGACGGTGCAACCCTCTACATCACACGTGACATTGCGACAGCTATCTACCGTGCACGTACTTACAATTTTGTTAAAAATGTCTACGCAGTTGGTCAAGAGCAGTCTAACCACTTTAAACAGTTAAAAGCCGTCTTGAAAAAAATGGGATTTGACTGGAGCGATGATATGATTCACGTAGACTTCGGTTTGGTAACCAAGAATCGTCAAAAACTCTCTACTCGTAAAGGAAATATCATCCTGCTCGAACCTACCCTTCAGGAAGCTATCAGCCGTGCCAAAGCACAAATCGAAGCGAAAAATCCTGACCTCGAAAACAAGGAACAGGTTGCCCAAGCTGTCGGAGTGGGAGCTGTTAAATTCTACGACCTCAAGACTGACCGCCGAAATGGTTACGACTTTGACCTCGAAGCTATGGTTTCCTTTGAAGGAGAAACTGGTCCATACATCCAATACGCTTACGCTCGTATTCAGTCTCTACTTAGAAAAGCAGACTTCCAACCAAATGCTCAAGCAAATTACAGTCTAAATGATGCTGAAAGCTGGGAAATTATCAAACTTCTCCAAGACTTTGCCCGTGTCATCAAACGCGCATCTGTTAACTATGATCCATCGCTCATTGCCAAGTATGCAATCAGCTTGGCTCAAGCTTTCAACAAATACTATGCTCACACTCGTATCTTGGATGAAAGTCCAGAGCGCGACAGTCGCCTAGCCCTCAGCTACGCAACAGCTGTTGTTCTCAAAGAGGCCCTTCGTTTGCTTGGAGTAGAAGCACCAGAGAAGATGTGATTCCGTACTAACAATTGGAACTAAAGTTCCTAATTGTTAGACGCTAGCCGCTTATATGCGGACTAGCTAACTGCTTCACTAGTCATGACCCCTAAATATAATCGATTTAGAGGCCATGACGTCGTAACTATGGTGATTTGGCTAGGCGCTTTACTAGTCTTCATTAGAATTGGACGAACTTTTCAGTTAAAGGTCCAGACCGTCTGACTTAATCTATCAGATACCTGTTCCGCTAGTCTAATCACTTAGTTGAAAAGCGAAAATTTCTTTCGCCTTTCTTATGCCATCAACTTTTTTATCAAACCAGGAGAGATTTTATGAGCCAGTATGCTTATATCTTAGTTGTCATTAGCCTTGTCGTTCTTTTTCTCATCAATAAATACGAAAAAGAAAAACTTCAACAACTCCTTCAGGAACAGCTTCTGAGGGACGAAGCTTTCAAAACAGACATACGCGAAAGGATCCAAACAACGGAATATATCAATGATGTGATTGACTACATCAATAAAGGTTACCGTTTGGGACTCCTGCTTTCTAAGGAAATCACTGAGCAACTGAAATAAGGGAATCCGAGAAGCTTTCTTCTCGGATTTTTTACTCTCATCAATACCATTTCCTTGTGATAATCATATCTTTCATATGATTTTTCTGAAATTTTCTAAATTTTTCAAAAATTCTCTTGCATTTTTCATAAGTTTTTTGTAGAATAGTAGCTACCTATTCAGATTATTCTGAAAATTCAAAAACAGGAGGTTTTTATGTCACAAGTTACTTCATCACACCAGTCTACCTGGACAAGCAAGCTAAAAGCAATGGGACCCGGGATCCTAATGGCTTCCGCTGCAGTCGGAGGTTCTCACATCGTATCCTCCACTCAAGCCGGTGGTTCTTATGGATGGTCGCTGCTTCTCTTGGTCATCTTAGCCAATGTTTTTAAATATCCATTTTTCCGTTTTGGTGCTGAATACACAGCAGACACTGGTAAAACCTTGGTCGAAGGTTATGCCGAAAAAGGGAAACTCTATCTCTGGATTTTCTTTATTCTCAATGTCTTTTCTGCTATGGTCAATACAGCTGGAGTCGCTATCCTTTGCTCAGCCATCATCGCTAGCGCCTTTCCAATGATTGGTCTTAGCATCACTCAATGGTCCCTTATCCTTGTTGCGGTCATTTGGGCTATGTTGCTCTTTGGGGGCTACAAACTATTGGACGGTATGGCGAAATGGATCATGTCTGCCTTGACTATTGCAACTGTTCTTGCCGTCATCATTGCTGCCGTTAAGCACCCAGAATACAGCTCTGATTTTATCGAGAAGACACCTTGGCAAATGGCGGCGCTCCCTTTCATCGTTTCCCTCTTAGGATGGATGCCTGCCCCTATTGAAATTTCAGCCATCAACTCACTCTGGTCTGCTGAAAAGAAAAAGACCGTCAACTTTAATACAGCGGACGCTCTTTTCGACTTTAACGTTGGTTACATTGGAACTGCTATCCTAGCTGTATTCTTCGTGGCACTAGGAGCACTTATTCAATATCCTACAGGACAGGCAGTTGAAGCCGCTTCAGCCAAATACATCTCTCAATTCGTGGGTATGTATGCCTCTGTTCTTGGAGAATGGTCTCGTTATTTGATCACCTTTATCGCCTTTCTTTGTATTTTTGGAACAGTTATCACCGTTATTGATGGTTACTCTCGTGTCAATCAGGCATCCCTTCAACTCTTGGCAAATCAAAAAGAGGATAATCGTAAATCTTTGAACATCTGGATGACCATCACAGCTATCATCGGTATCGTCATCATCAAGTTCTTTGCCGGTCAAGTTTCAACCATGCTCCGCTTTGCCATGATTGGATCTTTTCTTACAACACCATTCTTTGCCCTTTTGAACTATGTCTTGGTCACAGGTGAAAATAAAAATCTTCCTTCTTGGTTGAAACTCCTCGCCATTGCAGGATTGATCTTCCTCTTTGGATTTGCCATCTTCTTTATCTATGCACTTGCCATCGGAAAAGCAGGATAGTTCACAAAGCAGCACCCTCGTCTGGGGTGCTTTTTCTGCATTCAAAAGGCAGTTGAGAAAACCTAACTGCCTACTTGAACGATTCTAACTTTCCGAGTCCAATCCATATAAGTCCGCGATAATCGCTGCGACCTTTTTAATATCTCCCAGCATTCCTCTCATTTCAAAGTCAGCCAATACAGGGAAACCAAAGCGCTGGCTGTACTGCTTGGCAGTCAGACAGTATTGGTTATTAAAATTGCGATTACCAGATCCAACTACCCCAAAACACTTACTGGCATTGTTCCCATAGGCGATAAAATCACCCACTGGAGTCGTTAAAATCTCAACATCGCCGTTATCGACACCATTTCCACCTTCTAGATAAGTTGGTAAAAAGGCGACATAAGGGTGATCCATCTCAAAGAATTCTTGACCTTCCTTGACTAGATCCTTGATATGGATCTTTTGGACCTCAATCCCTTCGTACTGGGACAAGAGATAGTCCTTAAGTCGAGTTACAAAACTCTCTGTATTCCCGCTCAAACTGATATAAACTAAGGATATTTTTTTCATATTGACCTCGATATTTTATTTTGATATTAAAAGAACTACCAAGATTGTAACTTGATAGTTCCCTTTTGTCAATACTTAGGCAGCCTCTTCTGTTTCGACTTCCTCAACCAACTCTTTTTGTTGACGCCACATCTTGTAAAAGACAATGGCAAGGAAGAGGACATTGATAACAACAAATAAAATCGTTGTTCCCTTTCCAAGGACTTCTGTTCCTAGTCGCAAAGTTTCATCACGGATGGCTTGTACAGCATCTTGCATACCCATATAAGTATAAATCGAACCAACAATGGCAAGCAAAACATAAGCAATGTAAGCATAATTTGCATATTGCAAATGATTACGAACCAAGAGCACAATACCTGCGACTACTAAAATCGCAGATAAAATAATCAAAACGATGTTAACAGTCGAATGCGATAATTCAGCTGTCTTATGTAGATAATTAATCGTATCCTCCAGTTGCTGGGCGCTAATACCTTGAACTTGAGCTTGACTGGCACCTAGTGTTTCTTTACTAGGAACTGGACTTAGTATTCCAAACAAAGACATAGCTGAAATCAATGCTGATAGGACTAATAGAACCCAAAGATAAATTGGTTTCTTTTTCATAATTTTTCCTCCTTAAGGTATTTTGAACATTATAGCATTTTTTGTATGTAAATACAAGTTTTACAGGGAACTTTCGACTTGTTTGCGATAAGCTTTTGGTGATTTTCCGCACAATTTACGGAAGACCTTGTAGAAATATCCAACATTGCTGTAACCAACAGCATAGCAAACATCTTCAATACTATCATTGGTTGAAAGCAAGAGCTGTTGCGCCGCCTTGATCCGCTGTTTATTGAGCAATTCCGCAAAGGTTGAGTTGGTTTCTCGCTTGATCAGCTGACCGAGATAGACAGGATTGATAAAGAGATCCTTGCTGATATCCTTAAGTGAGAGCTCTTTCTGATAATCACGCCCAATCACCTCCAGAACACTCACCACATTTTCATTCATGCGGTACTGGCCAAAGAACTTGGTCAAGGTTTCTTTGATATAGGCAACCAATTCTTCAAAGGTGTTAATGGCATGAATAGCTTTGACAATCTCGGTCATATCATCCGCTTTTAAGTGCTCAAACAAGTGGAAGACATCCATGACAAACTGGGTGAAGAGCTGTTTGGTGATAGCCACGCGCGGTGTGTTCTCTAAGACAACCTTCTCCAGTAGGGTTAATTCTTCGATGATTTGATTGATATTTCCTTGGATAATCACGCGATAAATCGGTTCATAATAAGCAAATAGACTCTCGGATTTTTCTAGATTGACAGAACCGTAAAAGAGGGCTTTTTCTGCGTTGATCTTCCATTTTTCAAAGGCTTGTTGGTAGGGCGCTACAAAAGGCGTTACTACGATGCCATCTAGTGGCTGATCAGAGATGAAAATCTGCCAGTCTTGTCCCAAAACATAGTAAGGAATGGTAAAAGAGCCCTGCTTTTCCTTGGATAGACCAATCCACCAGCTGTCTTTGCCCGCTAAGAAGTTGATAAAGCCCTCTTCGTCCAATTCTTGGCTGAGAGTTTGGCTTTGCTCCACCTTTTCTTGAAGCTGTCGCGCAATTTTTTCTAATAGATGACTCAACTCCACCTTATCCACTGGCTTCACCAGATAATCCACGACACTAAGATTCATGGCTTTTTTGACGTACTCAAACTCCTGATAACCTGACAGCAAGATATAATAGGTATCTGGAAGCAGCTCCTTCATTTCCTTAATCATCTCAAGCCCTGTCTTATCTGGCATGTTGACATCGGAAATGATCACATCTACTGGATTTTCCTTGACATAGTCTAAAGCATCATCAGCGTGATTAGCTGTTGCGACGACTTGCATATCCCATTTTTCAAAGGGGATTAATCGCTTGAGCCCCTCTGTCACCATATACTCGTCGTCTACTAATAAAACT
Source organism: Streptococcus oralis subsp. dentisani (assembly GCF_003944205.1). GTDB lineage: Bacteria > Bacillota > Bacilli > Lactobacillales > Streptococcaceae > Streptococcus > Streptococcus oralis_BH. Next base: position 27,833 of record NZ_RJPH01000003.1, on the reverse strand, counting down.
TTATACATTTCCCTTCCTTTCTATTCATTTTGAATAGTAATACGGTAACGAACACCTTCTTGCTCAGCTGACTCGACACTGATTTGGTAGCGATCCCCAAAATAGAGGACAAAGCGTTCGTGTACATTGACTATTCCGATTGACTGTCGCTCCCCGCTGTAGCTTGCCTCGTGCTCAAAACTTATCTGAGTTAGTTTTTCTTGCAAGCTAGCTAGTTTCTCAGCAGTCATCCCGCGACCATTGTCTACTACTAAGATTTCAACAAAACCTTGGCCCTTCAAAACCTTTATACTGATCACATTGTCTGTTCGGCGGTGGTCAATACCGTGAGCAAAGTAGTTTTCTACCAATGGTTGGAGCGTAAACTTGGGAATCCTCATATTTTCTAATTCGGGTGCAATCTTAAAACCATAGGCAACTGACTTTGGATAACGCACCATACAGAGATAGCTGTATTTGCGACAAAATTCTAATTCTTGCTTCAGCGTCGTTTCCCGCTCGTCGGAGATATTATTGCGTAGTAAACTGCTAAATTCATAGATAATATCCGCCAGTTCATCTTGGCTTTCCATGACGGCATACATGCGCAGAAACTCTAAGGTATTGTACATAAAGTGAGGATTGATTTGAGCTTGTAAGGCCCGCATATTGGCATCTTTCTGACTGAGCTCCAGCTGATAGATATCATGGATATTTTTTTCCAGTCGATCCAACATATCATTGGTTGTTTCTGCAATGAGGAGCAATTCTTGATCTTTTTCAGAAGTATCGATCCGAAGTCCCTCTTCTCCTTGGGCAATCACCTCGATAGACTCTACCAAATCCACAACCTGCCTTTGGTAATTGGAGAAGGTCTGCCTCAAGGTCACATATAAAATAATAATAAAGAGAACACTCAAACCAACAATGACAGCGGAACTAGTTAAAATCCCAGTAAGAACAAAATCCTTAGGAACTGCTGATTGGACTTGATAGCCATGTGATGTCAAACCAACAATCCAATTTTCCCGTTCAGCTACTACATTTTCCCCTATATGAAACAATTCAGTATCAAAAGGGGAGGTGATCGTCACGGCCACAGGAATCAGACCGCGAGTATTATCAATTGCTTGGTAAAGTACATCTTGCGATAAAGAAATGTAAATAACACCTAGAGACTGATCGGAGTTAGGATCGAGTACTGGTATGGCAAAACTATTGGCTGCTGGTTTGAAATCCTCAGCAAGAATTTTCTCCCCGCTACGTTTCTCTCTAGTAGAAACGTAGACTTCCTTGTAGTCTTGCAAAACAATTGCAACACCTGTCACAAAGTCATTTCTTACATACAAATCATCAATGTTTTCATACAAAGATACTGAGACATAGGGAGACGCTTTACGTTGCAACAGCCAGTAAAAATAATCCGATGTACTCAGACTAAAATACTTATAAATCCCCTCTATCCGTGCTCGATTTTCAACCAGTTCCTGCGCTAGCTGAGTCGACTCCCTGTGGTAATATTCAATCTCACTCACTGTTCGAGTCGTTACACGTTGAGCTACTCGCTGGGCTTCTTTTTCACGGGAACTCCAGTCAGCATAGGAGAGCATGACCGCAAAACTTACAATGATGACAATCATCACCAAGGTATAGATGCGCAAGAGCGAGTGGAGCCAGAACGGCTTCATTTTATTTTGTCGCCAATTTTTCATGGATACTTTCATATACGGGTTCCAACATATCACTGATAAAGAAATGCCATACACCAATTCCTACGAAAAAGAGGAGGGCAGGCATATAGTAACCAATTCCTACAAGCATGACCGTACCAAATAAAACCTTGGCAATTGCCGGCAAATTCATAAAAATTCCGATAAGAGCGAGTTTTACAGTATTTCGATAAGAGAGCTCATAGTGAACTTGGAGTTTCAATGAAACGGTATAAGCCAAAAAAACAAAGGCAACAACAAGGATATTGAGAAAGGTTGCCAAGAGATGGAAGATAGTCTGATGAGGCAATTGAACCAAAAGGTACAAACCATAGACTAAGACTAGATCTACAAGTACAAAACTATAGAAAGCTAGGTTACTCTTGACAAAGTTACTCTTATACAATTCCCAAGCTTCTTTCAAACTATAAGCTCGATAAGTATAACCGTGCTCCGCATATAAACTCATAAGAGTTGCACTAGCTGGTGCCAAACCAAAGACCACACCTCCTGCTAGTGTTAATAACCAGAAAAAAGCCGTCGCAATCATTCCTAAAAAGAAACGATTAAAGACGAATTCTAAAAACTTTCCCATAATATCCTCCTTAAAACAACTATGTAACTATTATATCATATTTCAAACGTTTTCAAAAACATAGAGCACCCATTTACAATCCTCTAAAAGCGTGATACAATTGATTTTGACAGTTTTATATAAGGAGATTCTCATGAAGAAAAATATCTTAACTACCCTCTTAGCCGTCGTCCTCTACTTTCTCTGTCTAGGAACTGGAGTAGTACTTGGACACTTGGTGGATTCAACGGGCAATATGTTCTACGCGCCTGCCTTTTCTGCCCTTGTCGGGGGAAGCGTCTACATGCTTCTTTTAGCAAAGGTTCCTCGTTTTGGTGCAATCACCACTCTCGGGCTCTTTATGGCATTTTTTTTCCTAGCTAGTAAACACGGCGCTGGCGCCTTTCTACCAGCTATCACTTGCGGTCTTGTAGCAGATGCCATCGCTCGCCTCGGAAACTACAAAGACCGAATCAAAAACACCCTCTCCTTCCTAGTCTTTGCTTTTAGCACAAGTGGTCCCATCCTCCTCATGTGGATCAATCCAGAATCCTACGCGGCTACCTTACTCGCGCGTGGAAAATCCCAAGAATACATTGACCGTATCATGGTCGCTCCAGAGTTAGACAAAATCCTTCTCTTTGTCGCAAGCATCCTTCTAGGTGCCTTGGTTGGTGCTGTGATTGGGCAGTTTCTAAGTCAAAAAATAGCTGATAAAACATAAGGTAAAGGCCCTGAAGACTAGCAATGCCTATCTCCAGGGCCTTTTTGTATACAATCTTAGAATTCACTATAGATAAATTCTTGAATGTTCGAAAAATCGGTCACAAAACAGTAAATCACGATGCTCAAGATAACCGTATAGAAAAATAGTGTCCACAAGATTAAACGATGTGTGTTAGTTAGCTTGGTTTGCAAATTTGTAAAGTTCTTTTTCAACTTCCATCCATCCTTTCACTCCAACGTGCATCACGTCAAATAAAAAGTAATCATCATACTCTCTGTTTCCATAGTTTAATACGGTTGCACCATGGCTTTTTGCGACATCTTCTATTTTTTTGTAAGTTTCTTCACGCATCTCTCTTGAGACACCAGTGTAGTCATTCCATTTCCCGTTTACTGGGAAAATAATAACCTCAACTTCAATTCCCAATTCTTTGGCAACTGTCAAGAAAAGTTCCATATCTGAATATTCTGGCGACTCTAGGTAACTCAAATCTTTATTAGAATCTTTCAGTGATGCATAGCGATCTTTTAAGTAAGTATTGTAGTAGTTATTATCAACAGCATAGTCATTATTGTCTGTTTTCTTTTTGACCTCTTCCACAAACTGATCCGTCATTTTCTCCCAATCATAGTCTGGAGTTTTATCTCCTAGTGAAGGATAATCTGATTTGGCATGTTTTTGATAAAAAGTCTGTTTGAGCTTAAAGGAATACATCGCGTTCTCAAACTCTAATAGTTTTTTATCAACAATGGTTCCTTTTCCATCTATGAAATAACTTTTGTATTTTTTGTAGATGTCATTTTGTTGCTTGTTCCCCTTGGTAATCTCGATAATGCGATTGATTAGTTTTTCTTTCGTTTCTTTACTAATCTTGTCATTATCTAGCATGTGGAAAATATGTTCCTGAGAAGCCTTGTTCAAAAAGGCATCTTGATGGGTCCCATCTTTTTCAAACCACTGAACCGACTCTACTATAGCTACTTTTCGCTTGGTCATAGATCCTTCAATAGAGCCCAAGGTCGTAGCCTGAATGATGTTTTGAGAATAACTGGTCCCAATCTGCATGATATTAAAATCGTTGTAGTTAAAAATTTTATTTGGATGATAGTCTTCATTTATCGTCGCAACCAACTCTGAAGAACCCATTAGAACCAGTGTATTGGGAGTGATATTGCTTGTTAGAATGTCTCTACTTTTATACTTTTCATACGAGGTGCTATAGCGAATACTGTTATCCTTGACTTTATAATAATCATCAATCTTCTTGACATAGGTCACATTTAAAAGGGCAAGCGTCGCAATTACGAGCACAAGCGATAGTAAAAATGCTTTTAATTTAATCATCTCGTTTTATCCTATCCCTTCGATCTGTCTGATTTCTTTTCAATCTCTTATCTCTTTAAAATCGTAAGCAAGATTTTATAGGGTTCGCCCGAAAAGATAAAGAAACCAATCATAACCAAATTCATGGTCACAAACCAACTTAGTAGCTTATACCAGTTTTTGTTTTTATTTTTCTTATAAAAATTGCTTTTCTTTTGATACACTTCAAATCCAGCCATCAAGACACCATGGTAAAAACCATAAACAATATAGCTAACACTAAGACCATGCCAAAAACCCATGACCAACATATTGACCATATAAGCATAGGTTGCATTGTATAGTCTATTTTTGAACCATTTTTTCCTGATAACCTGCATCAATACTCTTGAAAATACAAAATCTCTCAACCAGGTCGACAAGGTGATATGCCATCTGGTCCAAAAATCCTTGATATCGACACTCAAGAAAGGTTTGTTAAAGTTCATCGGTGTCTGAATACCTAGAATGTTACTACTTCCAACAGCCATTAGACTATAGCCTGCAAAGTCGAAAAACAGATACAAGGTATAGAGGTACATATACTTGATTGAGTAAACGACTGTGCCAGTATTATTTAGAGCGAGTAACATCTGGTAAACATAGGTTGATAAAACAACCTTGTAAAGAAGGCCTAGAACGATACGATACACACCGTTCCCTGCTAACTCTAGATACTCTTTTCGGGACATGACCTCGTTTATCTCTTTTAAAAATCTCCTACTCCGATCAATCGGACCAGCACTAACTGTTGGGAAAAAGAGCAAAAACTGTAGATAATCTTTTACACTGATTTTTTCTTTGATTAAGCCATCCGATATTTCTAGCATGATCTGAATGGTCTTAAAGGACATGTAGGAAATTCCAATAAAGGCCAACAAATGCAGAGAAGTCAGGGCAAAGACTTTATTGATTACCAAAGGAAGAATGGAAAGGAAAACCAGTGGTTTCAGCCTCTTTGCCTCTATCCTCTGCGCTAGAAAAACCAGAAAATATTGATAAACGACAAAGGCGAGCAAATAGACAATCATCGCTCGACTCTTACCATAGATAGCTCCTGCAAATAAGAGGGAGAGCGCCAAAATATAGTAGTCTTTACGTTTTTCAAAAAAGTTTACTACAAAACCAATCAGTAAAACTACAAACAAGAGAAGGAAAAACTCATTCCCCTCGAAATAATTCATATCAACCGAACTCCTTTTTCATTTTCTCATCTCGCTTCAAGGTTTATCTTTCTAGTTTTTTCCTATCCTATCACCAAAGAGAGTTAACTTTATCTATTATACCATAATTTAAAAACTTTAAATGCCCCTGTTGGCAGCTTCCTAGAACAAAAAAGAGCCCTTCGGCTCTTTTTATTTATGACTTAATTTCTTGGTCAAGAAATCTCCCAAGAACTGGATCGTGAAGATAATCAAGATGATGATAATGGTTGCTAGAACTGTTACATCGTGATTGAAACGGTTAAATCCATAAGCAATGGCTACATTACCAATACCACCTGCTCCAACCGCACCCGCCATAGCTGTTTCCCCAACAAGGGAAATCAAGGTCACAGTCGTCACACGAATCAAATCAGGAAGACCTTCTGATAGATAAACACCCACGATGTCCCAGAATGTCGCCCCGCTCGCTTGAGCCGCCTCAATGACACCGCCATCCAGCTCAGCCAAGACAACCTGCACCTGACGGGCAAAGAAGGCAAAGACTGCAAAAGAAAGTGGCACAAGGGCTGCATTTGGCCCAATACTAGTCTTAACAATCAAGTGAGAAAGCGGAGACAAGATCGCCAAAAGGATGATAAATGGTACCGCACGGAAAATAGAGGTAATCTTGTCTAAAATCCAGAAGACAACCTTATTTTCCAAGACACCACCTGGTGCGGTCAAGACAAGGAAGAGACCTGCTACCAGTCCCAAGAACCCTCCGATGATGAAGGAAAGAACTGTCATATAAAGAGTTAAGTAGATGGCTGTTCCCCAGCCTGCTTGACCAGCCCAGCCCATTTTATAGACATTTGGTAAATAGGTTTGAATCAATGATTCCATCTTACTGTCCTCCCTTCAATACTTTTAGCTGTACACCTGCTTGACGAATGGCTTCTTGAGCGCCTGCTAGCGCTGCTTTTTCACCTGACAAGACCACAACCAATTCTCCAACAGGAGTGCCGTCGAGGATCTCGATATTTCCATAAAGGATATTAGCCGTTACTTGGTAATGCTTGTACAATTCATTCAAAAGTGGTTCGTCTGTCGAAGCCCCTGCATACTTGAGCTGCACTAAGATACTGTTCTCAGATAAATGCTCCACGATTTCTTGCTTCTCAATCTTAACCATGGCTTCATCAATACCTGTCGCAGTTGAGATAAAGTCTTGGGTCAAAGGTTGTTTAGGATCTGAGAAGATTTCAAGAACACTGCCCTCTTCAATCAAATGCCCATCCTGCATAACTGCCACACGATTGGCGATGTCTTTGACAATCTGCATTTCATGCGTAATCAAAACAACAGTCAAGCCTAATTTTTGGTTCAAATCTTGCAACAAGGCCAAAATCTGCTTGGTTGTCTTAGGGTCAAGGGCAGACGTTGACTCATCTGAAATCAAAATTTTCGGATCATTTGCCAAGGCACGCGCAATGGCCACACGCTGTTTTTGCCCTCCTGATAGTTGTGAAGGGTAGTTTTCAGCACGATCCGCCAAGCCAACCAAATCCAACAACTTAGCTACTTTAGCCTTCTTTTCTTCCTTGCTGAGTCCAGAATGTTTAAGGGCAAAGGCTACATTCTCCTCTGCTGTCTTTTGACTCATCAGGTTGAAATGCTGGAAAATCATCCCGATATCCTGACGTTTACGACGCAACTTCTCTGCCGTCAAGGTCACCTTGCCATCAAAAATCACATCATCGTCAATGGTAATTTTTCCTGCAGATGGCTTTTGCAAGAGGTTAATCACCCGTACAAGGGTTGATTTTCCCGCTCCAGAATACCCAACGATTCCGTAGATATCCCCTTCTTGGATGTGAATGGTCACATCCTTGACCGCTGTGATGGTTCTCTTCTTCTGATGAAAAGTCACATCAATCTGATCTAACTTGATAATATCTCTACTCATAGCTTCTAATCAGCTCCTCTACTAATTCAATATGGGTGTAGTAATCGGCGATTCGCACGTTTTCATCTCCACCGTGGTCTCGGCTATTGGCATTTCCTAGACCGAAGGCCACCATTGGCACTTCCAGGGCGTCAAAGACCGTATGCATCGGTCCTGTTCCCGCTGTTGTTGGCAAGACTGATACGCCCTGCGGATAGAATTTCTTAGCCAACTCAATCACATTGAGAATGGCTGGTGCGCTCATATCGCTTCGATAGCTCATCTCTCCCAAGGTATAGTATAATTCTACCTTATCAAAGCCATTTTTGTCTAGCTGTTTCCTAATTTTTTCCAGAACATCATGCGGTTCTAGGCCAGGAACCAAACGAACCTCAAGCTTAGCACTGGCTTCTGCTGGCAAAATCGTTTTAACCCCTTGCCCTTGATAACCTGACTGAATCCCTTCGATATTAAGGGCTGGCTCGAAAAAGAACCGTTTTAGAAAGGCTGCACGATCCTCTTGTAAGAGAGGCAATTCCAAGCCATAAATGCGACTAATTTCCTCAGGATTGCGTTGGGCGTAGGTATCTACCAAGGCTAGTTCTCGTTCATTTGGCTCTTGAACATCTTCGTACAAGCCTTCTACCAAGATACGTCCATCAGCAGCTCGCAGACTACTTAAGGCCTGGATAAGATACCACGGTGCTGACTCCACGACACCACCATAACTCGAGTGGATATCCACATCCGCACTTTTCACCTTTGCATCAAAAGTCACAATCCCTTTGTTTCCACCAGAAATCTCTAACTGCTCCAAGGCATTTTTGGTTCCTTGCTCCCAAACTAGCAAATCTGCTCCACGGAGTTTGTCTGCGTGTTTCTCTAAATACTTGTCTAAATCCATAGAAGCAGACTCCTCTGCCCCTTCCATGATAAAGCTGATGTTGACCGGCAGATCATCGTGGTGCTGCATATACTTTCTCAGAGCACTCAAACGAGCCGTGATATGGCCCTTGTCGTCGTCAACTCCCCGCCCATACATAAAGCCATTTCGCACAGAAAGTGTAAAGGGATCCTCTGTCCAGATCTGATCTCCGTCCGCTGGCACGGTGTCATAGTGGTTATAGAAGATCAAGGTCTTGGCATCTGGACGCGAACTCTTGAAATGCGCCATGACAAAGGGAGCCGTGTAGCTCTCATCAATCTCCACTTCAGCCCCTACACGCTTGAAAATCTCACCCAGATAGTTTGCGACCTCCTTGAGTCCAACTTGCTGAGCAAAGACTGATTTCTTGGAAATTAAAGTGCGCAAGACTTCAAAATAATGCTGGGCCACATGATCCTTTTCAAATTTTTCAATCTGCTCTTGTTCGCTAGGAAAAACCATTTTCTCTCTCTTTCTACTATGTACTTGTGTCCTTGGAACGACCACAAGTGCCTCTTTAAAATCAACTCTCTATACAAAAGCAAGAGGTGGAAACTCTCTCCCACCTCCCTGTGTCTTATTACCAAACTGGTTGGTCCAAACCGTCTGATGTTTCTTCGATAACCTTTTTCACTTCATCAGTGTGGTAAGCTGCGATAATTTTCTTGATGGCATCCGCTTTAGGTGATGATTCCCAATCTTTTTTCGCAACGATGATGTTGTACCATTGTTTTGAGTTTTCGTCAGCTTGTTCTTTGAAGAGTGCTTTCTTGTAGTCCAATTTTGCTTCTGTAACGAAGGTATTGTTTACAACAGCAGCATCAACTGATGACAATGAACGAGCTGTTTGGCTAGCGTCCAATTCAGTAATCTTCAAGTTCTTTGGATTTTCTTTGATGTTTGCGATAGTAGCAAGTTCAGTTCCTGAAACATCCAATTTAATCAAACCAGCTGATTGAAGCAAGTAAAGCGCACGGCTTTCGTTTGTTGCATCGTTTGGCACAGCGATTTCACCCTTATCTGGGATTTCTTCCACTTTGGTGTACTTGTTTTCTTCCCCATTTTTACCTGAGTAAAGGCGGATTGGTGAGATGTACGTATCTGCAATCGCTACAAGGTCTTTCCCGTTTTCTTTGTTCCAGTTGTTCAAGAAGTTGTAGTGTTGGAAGGCGTTCAAGTCTACTTCACCATCAGCAGTTGCCTTGTTTGGTTGAGAGTAGTCAGTGAACTCTGTGAATTCCAATTTAATACCATCTTTTTTAACCAATTCTTGGATTTTATCCCAACGTTTTTCTTCAGAACCACTGCGGTTAACTGTTGCAATTTTAACAACTGTTTCGTTATCTGCTTTCTTTTCTGAATTTCCGCAAGCTGCAAGAGCCAAACCTGCGACTGTAGCAAGAGCTGCTACACTGAGCCATTTTTTGATTTTCATGATTCTATCTCCTTTAAAAATAATACCGTAATAGTATCTCATACTTTATTTGATTTCGCAAATTGTTAATAGATAGGCAGACATATAGTTTAAAACTATATGTCTGAAAATTGAGAAATCATCCGCCTTTCTCAGACTGGATGATTTCATAAGACTATTTAATGTCAGCTTCTGCTGGAAGGTAAGTGTCTCCGAAGAATTGTTTAGACAACTTTTCAAGAGTTCCATCTTTGTAGAGTTCTTGGATACGTTTGTCTACAAATGATTTCAACTCATCTTGGCCTTTAGCAAGAAGTGGGTATACGTAAGGTTGTTGGTCGCTTGGAAGCTCAATCACTTTCAAGTTGTCCAAACCTTGGTTCTTGATCACTGTTTCAACACCGATTTTATCAAAAATCTTGTAGTCAAATTGACCATCGCTCAAACGAGACATGATTTGTTGGAAATCAGCCTTGGTGTAGTTAAGAACCGTTGGGTTGTCTGCGTGTTGTTTGTTATAGTCTTCCAGTTGTTTAGCTGTTGTTGTTCCTTGAACAACTTCTGTTGATTTTCCACCGATATCATCAAGTGATTTGATGCTAGAGTCGTCTTTTTTCACTACAAGGACGTTAGGGTTCTTAGCAGTTGGGGCTGCATAAAGGTATTTTTCTGCACGTTCTTTAGTGTAGCTGATGTTGTTAACAGCCATTTGGTAACGGTCAGCGTCAAGGCCTGCAAAGACTCCTGACCACTCTGTCTTCTCAAACTTGACATCATACTTGTCAGAGTCTTTAAAGATAGCGCGAACCACTTCAATTTCATAACCAGTCAATTCGCCATTTTCTTCATAGTTGAATGGTTTTGGTGAAGCATTTGTTGCTACGATAATTTCTTTCTTGCTAGCTGCTTCTCCCTCTTTCTTAGCACCACCTGAGCAAGCTGCTAGTACACCTGCAGCAACAAATCCTAGAGCAGCAAGAGATGAATATTTGACGATTTTTTTCATGTCATTTCCTCCAAAATAGAATACTGTACTATCTTAACAGAAAAAAATTTTTTTCGCCATTATATGATACCTATCTCGGTGATAGGTTTTTCTTATGGCTGATTAAAAGACCAGACGTAAGACTGCAATCAAGACCACCCCAAAAAGAACCGTTCCCACTAGATTGCGGTAGCGAAAGGCTACCAATGCCGTTGGAAAGACTGCTAAAAAGTCCAGCCATTTGATCTGGGGAAGACTCCCAACCTTTCCGCTCACTACGCTTGAAAGGATCAAGGCAAAGATAATGGAAACAGGCAAGAACTTCAAAAACCGCTCAACGATAGCTGGCAACCCCTTGTACTTAACCAAGATGAAGGGAATCATACGGGGAATCCAAGTCACTAATCCAGAAAAGACGATTGCCATTAAAATATACTTACTGACCATCTAAGACCACCCCCATGGTACAACCTAGCAAGGTCGCAAACAGAACAGCTAGCGACTGAGACACTACTGTCAAGAGCAAAAAGAAGGACACTGCAACAACTACTAGAATCAGCAGCAGATTCCGGACAGGAACCCGTCTTTGCATAATCTGAAATTGCGAAGTAAAAATCCCGATAAACATCCCAACAAGGGCAAAGTCTAATCCAAAGACCTCAGGATTTGGAAGAAGCCCACCTAAAGCTGTCCCCGCAACTGTCCCAATAAACCAGGCTACATAACTATTGAGATTATTCCCGTGCATCCACATGGGATGGACCTTGTCTGTATGGGCTAATTCTCCCATCAAAACCCCATAGGTTTCATCTGTCAAGAGACTGGACATGCCTATGTTTTGCCAGAGACTAGTATGACGGAAATAGGTCGACGCATGCAAGCTTAGCAAAAAGAGGCGCAAGTTGATCAAGAAGACCGTCATAGCAATTGCTGCCACAGGCGCTTGGACCGCAATCAGTGCCAACATGGCAAACTGGGCGCTCCCAGCATAAACAAAGAGGCTCATCAAGCCCATCTCAACAGGTGTCACATAGGGCGCACCGATAATCCCACAAGCCAGGCCAATGCTGACATAGCCAAGGGCAGTCGGCATGGCCGCCTGTGCACCTTCCCAAAATCCTTTTTCTTTCATCTCTCTCCTCTTATTCTCTTCGTTTGAGGCTGTTCAAGGTCACAGCCACAGCAAGGAATATTATAACACATTCAAAGAAGAGAAAAAAGTTTAGAGTTTGAAACTAGTAGCTAGCAAAAAATGCTGAAATCCCCTGAGTGTTATTAATGCATCCTAAACTGATCCACCCGAATAGTATACTTTTTATCTTCAATTTCTTTAGCATCTTCATCTTCTGTCGGATAAACATCGATCCAAAATTCTCTCCTTTGTCCTTTCAACTTGACTTTATAGCGATAGCCGTCATCGTATAGTCCTACCGTCTCGGTAGTTACAGATTGAAAATTTGGAAGAGCTTCAATTTCTTTTTTTATAGTCTGGGATAGATTGTTGAGCACTACATATTGCTCCCCTTTTGAAGCTACAGGAATATGAACTGTCGCTTCTTCCAAGCGATGTGATTTTGAAAATGTGAATCTTGCTCGACCTGTATAACCATTCAAAGCAATATTTTCGTAATCATAGAAAAGGCGTCTCGTTTTATAGAAATAGGGGTCTTCTGCACGCCAGCTATCTCGATAACCCATTTCTGTTTCTTCCACCACTTCGCTAGCCTCACCAAAAACTTCTTCAAAGGATTTAAGAGGCATATTGAATGAAAGTGTTTCAAACAAGACCAGTTGTGTCTTTTTAAAATTCTGGCAAGCTGATAAAAGCATGAGTAAAGCTCCAAGAGCAAGCAAACTACTGATTATTTTTGTAAATTTCATATTTCTACTATACAAAAAAAGTCTAGGATTGACAAACTTTGATAGAGCGGGATTCCGTGATTGGATTTTAAAAATGCTTCTTTTGTTTTAAATTGATCAAGAGTCAGTAACAATCCGTCATAATAAGAAAAAGACTGGGAAGCCAGCCTTATCTATGTGATGTAAAAATTTCTGCTAAATCTAAAATCCAAACACCAATAAGCTGACGATAATTAAAAAGGTATTCCACAAGATGTGGAGTGCCATTGACCAATAAATTGAACGTGTATAGCGAAAGAGCATACAGAGTAGCAGACCTGCTCCTGCATAAATGATGAAGTCTGTTATCACCCATCCATATTGCAAAACATGGATAAGACTGAATAGAGTTGAGGAAACAATTATATCAACATAGCGCTTTTTAAATTTAGATAGGGCTGTCATCAGAAGACCACGGAAGACTAACTCCTCAACTATCGGAGCAATAAGACCGCCATAGAGAAAACGCGTTATAAAGTAACTAATTCCTGTCAAATTAGCTGCTTCTTTCACTATTGCACTCCCATTTTGCGTACTGGGAAAGATCTTAGTCGTTATATTTACCCACAAAAACATCAATATAAAGGAAAGAAAGAAGAGACCCAGATAGGACCAGCGAAACTCGAATCGACCGTACTCTTTACAACGTTGACTCTTTACAAGAATGACAGTAGCAACAATTCCCTCAATTACTATCAATAAAATTTGAATCCCATAAAATCCAAAGTCGGATAACTGGTTCACTGAATCTAATTTTGCTACAAGATTAAAAATCGAGTAATAGGACACAAGCACCAAAATGGTCCCTAGATAAAATTTCGTTTCTTTCCCTTTCATAGTTGATCCTTTTAAGTTTTATTTACGTCTTCTTTCAGCCAAACCTACCCAGAGTCCTTTCATCCAATCAAAAGCTCCGTAAGGGCTTGGTCCAGCACTACAAACTGACTCGGGAATTTTATGTCACAGCTAGTATTCTCTTTTGTTATTTACAATGCTTCAAAAACCTCTAAAACAACAAGGGCAGAATTTGGCCAATGCCATTGTAGACTATATGCAATCCAATAGGCCAATAAATGGACTTTGTCACTCTAAATAAGACTGCAAATATGAGACCACCACCCATATAGAAGACAAAGTCTGTCAAGATCCATCCATGACTACTAATGTGCAAGATTCCAAATAATATAGCTGATCCGAGTACATCCAGTCCCCATTTCTTTCCTTTTTCCAGAGCGGTCATCACCAACCCACGATAGATTATCCCTTCAAAAATGGGACCTGCAATCACAGGATAGAAAAAATACATCAAAAATACCGTAGCTCCTGTAAAAGTAGGAACATCCAGTTGATAAGAAATTTCATTTTTGGTAGGTGGGAAAATTAAAAATGTGACGAAATTCCAAATAACAAAAGCAAGAAGAGCTAGGAAGGAATAAAAAAGATAGGAACCTCTAAATTTTCGACTGTTAATTTTCTGCCATTTCCCTACTTGAATCATAACAATAATAGCAAGCAGAACCACAAGAAAATTCAACATCATATCCGACAAATAATAGGCAAAGTCAGATAGACCAGCAACAAGGTCGCTATGTAAAACCAAACGAATGAGGAACTGATCAGCAATAACTAGCAGAACGGCTATAATAAAGTAGTAGTGTGAGATTATCTTTTTCATTCTATTTTCTCCTATACTATGAAATAAGGATAGTATAACACGGAAATCACCACATTTTAGTAAATCGCATATTTGACATTTTTTCTCATAGAAATCTCTCATTTGCGATTGTAGACTAATCGATAAGATCTTTGTATTGCTGTAATCGTAGTTCAAAAAGAGCGGTTAATTGTGGATTTTCTAATACTTGCAGAGATTGGATAAAGTTTTCAATCTCTTTTTGATTGCTTCCCTTAGTTTGAAGGAAAACACTCATTTTCTTTAAAAATTGCCACAATAATTTCTCAAAAACATCATACGGACGAAGCATGCTCTCCAACTCAGACTCAAAGATTGGGATGTAAGAGAAAAGTTTGCGCTCCATGAGCTCTGAGATGATATTCAGATAGCCACTTTTCATATACAGTCTATTGTGTGCCAATTCTTTAAATTCCTTGGATTTTTCGAGTAAGGAGGTTGATAAAAAGATCAGATCTTGATTACTCAAGAAGGGCATGGTGTTGCAAAAAAGATAGAGTTCAAACCAGGTCCAAGACTCGATAGCATAGAGATAGCTAGTCAAAAACTCTCGATCCTCCTCTTCGAGCAGATAGCTTTTATCCAAGGAATGGATAGCATTTTTAATCACGACGGCATTCAAACGACGATAAGTCTGTGCCATCTGTTCTTGCTCGATTTCCTCCAACAGTTGCTCTAAGCCAGCTATATCTTGATGGGCAAAGCGATCCACAACCTTTCTACCAATTCGCATATGTGGAGATTCCTGATAATTATTAAGCTTGTGTCCAAACTCGTCGAAGGTTACATTTATCCCTTGGATAGCTAGGATCAGCTTATCCGCAGACAACATAGACTGCCCCAGTTCAAACTTGGATAGCTGGGATGCTGTCAGCCCATCACAAGCCACATCTGACTGCTTGAGTTTTCTCGCCAGGCGCAGTTCCTTGTAAAATTCTCCCAATTCTTGTTTTTCAATCATGGCCAAACTCCCCTTTAAAGATTCCCTTTACTATTCTATTCGTAAAAAATTTTACTTTTTTACATATTATAAAATATTTTAGCAAAAAAGCCAGCCCTAAGCTGACTCTTTATTCCATAGTATCAAAAGCGAGACTTGGTTTGGCATTGAGGTCCAAGCTTGCAAAGTTCTCCTTATTCCACTCGCTAACACTAGCATAGGCAATCATACCTGCATTGTCTCCACAAAGGCGTAGGGGTGGGATGATGACCTTGACATCTGTGATTTCAGCTGCCAAGCGTTCTCTAAGACCTTTATTGGCAGCCACGCCACCGGCTACGACTAGAGTTTTAACAGGGTATTTTTCTAAGGCCTTCTTGGTTTTGGCCATAAGAATATCCATGACTGCTGCTTGGAAAGATGCTGACAGGTCTTCCTTGGACAAGCTTTCTCCCTTTTGCTCGGCATTGTGGTGAAGATTGATAAAGGCAGACTTCAAACCAGAGAATGAAAACTCCAGATTGTCTTCCTTGATCATAGCACGTGGGAAATCATAAATATCCTGACCTTGATGGGCCAACTCGTCAATCTCGCGACCAGCTGGATAGGTCAAGCCCATGACGCGACCAACCTTGTCATAAGCCTCCCCAACTGCATCGTCTCGTGTCTCCCCAACAATCTTGTAATCCCCAGCCTCTGACACATAGACCAACTCGGTGTGTCCTCCGCTGACCAAGAGGGCCATCAAAGGAAACTCCAAAGGCTCCACACTCTGAGCTGCCATGAGGTGACCAGCCATGTGGTTAACGGGGATAAGTGGCAAGCTATGCGCCCAAGCAAAGGCCTTGGCAGCTGACAAACCAACTAGTAGAGCTCCAACCAATCCAGGTCCATAAGTAACCGCCACAGCTGTTACATCCTCTTCGGTAATTCCTGCTTCTGCCAGTGCTTCCTCGATACAGGCTGTAATAACCTCGACATGGTGTCGACTAGCTACTTCTGGTACTACGCCCCCAAAACGTTTGTGGCTCTCGATTTGACTAGCAATGACATTGGACAAGAGCTGGTCGTCGTTTTTCAGTACGGCAACACTGGTCTCATCACAGGATGTCTCAAATGCTAAAATATATCTATCCTTCATCTATTTCTCTCTTCATGATAACGGCGTCCTCGACTGGGTCATGATAGTAAGCCTTTCGCTCAGCGATGACCGCCATCTTTTCTTTCTTGTAAAATGCTTGCGCTCGGTGATTAGATTTTCTGACTTCGAGGAAAATCTCTTTATCTGTCGGCAACGTTGCAAACAAGTCTGACGCAATTCCCTGACCCTGATAGGCGTTCTTTACAGCGATTTGCAGGACTTCTGCTTCAAAGAGATTCTCCTGAACAGCTAGAAATCCAATCACTTCTACCCCATCATAAGCCAGAACATACCAAGTCTGATCTTGGAACAGGTCTGCTTGGATTTGTTCCAGTGTCCAAGGGCTGACTGGGTAAACATCTGCCATGACAGCGTAGATGGTTTTAGCTAGTTCAGGCTGTTTTTGGATTCGTTTGATTTCTATCATAGGCGTTTAATGTAAGACCCGCCAGACTCGGTATGGTTCTTGAGCCAGTTTTCCTCGGCTTCGACACGCTTGAGGTAATTTGGCACAAAGTCGTGCAAGGAGTCTTCTTTCTTGTCCCATGCCCAAAGAGCTAGATTAGCTGCATTTGACAAGGTTTCTTGGTAGCTAGCTTGTGGTAGCTGTTCTTGGATCTGCTCCACAAAGGCTCTAACTTCTCCAACAAAGGTCACCTGTTCAGCATCCTTGACCTGCTCTAGCACTTCCGCAAAGGACAGGTGTGCTTCTGGCATGACAGGTGTGGCATTTTCATAAAATCCTGCGTAAACATTGTTGCGACGCGCATCCATCAAAGGGACGAACAAGCCTTCTTGTTGGCGTGGCACCAGAGCCAATAAACTCGACATTCCAACCAACTCAATGTTCAGGGTATGAGCCAAAGTTTTGGCAGTTGCTACCGCAATTCGTAAGCCAGTATAACTACCTGGTCCTTCAGCTACCACGATTCGATCCAAATCCTTGGGGGTCCAATCCAAACTTGCCATCAAAAAATCGATGGCAGGCATGAGGGTAATACTGTAATTCTTCTTAATATTAATCGTCGTCTCGGCAAGAATCTGCTTGTCCTCTAAAATAGCGAGAGAAAGAGCCTTGCTGGACGTATCAAAAGCTAATACTTTCATAACACATTCCTATCTTTTTGTCTGTTTACTATTATACTACAAAAGCCAGAGCATGGGAATTTTCTTTGTTTTGAAATAAAAGAAGCCTGTCACTTAGACAAAGAAGACGGTACAAAAATTCAAAAAAATTTTACATTTTTCCTATCTTTCCCGAATATATAAGTGAACAAGGCAATTGAAAGGTTCTTCATAGGAAGTTTAGATAAGTCATATATGCTTTAACTCGATTTTCGATGCGAGAAATCATCATCGAAAACATAAGGATATCACCTGAAAATAGAAAAATCCGCCCCATCTATCAAGACGAGGTGGTTTTTCTGTATATTTAGATGAATAATTGAGCTCAAACATTTAAACCAAAATAAAAAACGAGCCAGACAACATAGGTGACAAGAAGGAGAAAAATTGAATAGAGCGTCACAAAAGCAAGCTTCCAAAGGAATTTTGTTTTGCGGTGTTCTAGATACGTAAAAATAAGATTTCCACCATAGACACAGGCTATAAAAACTATAAACATCAAGAGGCGAACCCCAATTGCAAATTCAAACAAACTAAACATCCTTAATCCTCCTTGTTTTAAAAGCTATAGGGAATATTCCCATCCATAAACTTCCCTTTCTCCTTCCATTATAACACCTAAGCGCTCTCCGACCAAATCCTACCTATCTTTTTACTCCTTCTTCCCCTCCTGACTTTCTCCATTTCCGTCTTTTACTAATTTTTCATTTTGTGGTATAATTGAAGTAATTGTAACGAATCAAGGTCAATCTAGACACAAAATGGAATGAAATCAAGCAAATCTCTGCTAAAAGTTTGGAATAAGCTGACCTGTAAATAGAAAGGAACTATATGATTTACAAAGTTTTTTATCAAGAAACAAAAGAACGTAGCCCACGTCGTGAAACAACACGCTCACTTTACCTAGACATCGATGCTAACTCAGAACTTGAGGGCCGTATCGCTGCTCGCCAACTTGTCGAAGAAAACCGCCCAGAGTACAACATCGAATTCATCGAACTCTTGTCTGACAAATTGCTAGATTACGAAAAAGAAACTGGCGCTTTCGAGATTACGGAGTTCTAATATGGCCTACACTCTTAAACCTGAAGAAATCGGCGTTTTTGCCATCGGTGGTCTGGGAGAAATCGGGAAAAACACATACGGAATTGAATACCAAGACGAGATTATCATCGTCGATGCTGGGATTAAATTCCCAGAAGATGACTTGCTGGGTATCGACTACGTTATCCCTGATTACTCTTACATCGTGGACAATATCGACCGCGTCAAGGCCGTTTTGATCACACACGGACACGAGGACCACATTGGTGGGATTCCTTTCCTGCTCAAACAAGCAAATGTCCCTATCTACGCTGGACCACTTGCCTTGGCTTTAATCCGTGGGAAACTCGAAGAACACGGTCTCTTGCGCAACGCCAAACTTTACGAAATCAACCACAACACTGAGTTGACCTTTAAAAATCTCAAGGCAACTTTCTTTAGAACCACCCACTCTATTCCAGAGCCTTTGGGAATTGTCATTCATACTCCTCAAGGAAAAATCGTTTGTACGGGTGACTTTAAGTTCGACTTTACTCCAGTTGGGGAACCTGCAGACTTGCACCGTATGGCTGCCCTTGGTGAAGAGGGTGTGCTCTGCCTCTTGTCTGACTCAACTAATGCGGAAGTGCCAACCTTTACCAACTCTGAAAAAGTCGTTGGTCAGTCCATCATGAAGATCATCCAAGGCATCGAAGGACGTATCATCTTTGCATCCTTTGCCTCAAATATCTTCCGTCTCCAGCAGGCAACGGATGCCGCTGTTAAGACTGGACGCAAGATTGCGGTCTTTGGTCGCTCTATGGAAAAGGCCATTGTCAACGGAATCGAGCTTGGCTACATCAAAGCTCCTAAGGGAACCTTTATCGAGCCAAATGAAATCAAAGACTATCCTGCAGGCGAGGTTCTCATCCTCTGTACAGGTAGTCAGGGTGAGCCGATGGCAGCCCTCTCTCGTATCGCCAACGGAACCCACCGTCAGGTACAACTCCAACCCGGTGATACGGTTATCTTCTCTTCTAGCCCAATTCCTGGAAACACCACTAGCGTCAACAAGCTGATTAACATTATCTCAGAAGCTGGTGTCGAAGTCATTCACGGAAAGATTAACAATATCCACACCTCTGGGCACGGCGGTCAGCAAGAGCAAAAACTCATGCTCCGTTTGATCAAGCCCAAATACTTCATGCCTGTTCACGGTGAATACCGCATGCAG
The DNA here is from genome assembly GCF_003944205.1 of Streptococcus oralis subsp. dentisani. Taxonomy (GTDB): domain Bacteria; phylum Bacillota; class Bacilli; order Lactobacillales; family Streptococcaceae; genus Streptococcus; species Streptococcus oralis_BH. The sequence continues at coordinate 8,013 of NZ_RJPH01000003.1, read as the reverse complement.
AAAGTCCATGCTGGACTAGCGGTGGATACGGGTGTCGAGAAGGACAATATCTTTATCATGAGTAATGGTGATGTGCTTGCTCTTACCGCGAATTCTGCCCGTATCGCAGGCCATTTCAACGCCCAAGATATCTATGTCGATGGAAATCGTATTGGCGAAATCGGTGCAGCTGTCCTCAAAGACCGTCGTGATCTATCTGAAGACGGTGTCGTACTTGCAGTCGCAACTGTTGACTTCAAATCTAAAATGATTTTGTCTGGTCCAGACATCCTCAGCCGAGGCTTTGTCTACATGCGAGAATCTGGAGACTTGATTCGCCAAAGTCAGCGCATCCTCTTCAATGCTATTCGTATCGCACTGAAGAACAAAGATGCTAGCGTGCAATCTGTCAATGGTGCCATTGTCAACGCCATTCGTCCTTTCCTCTATGAAAACACAGAACGTGAACCGATTATCATCCCTATGATCCTCACACCAGATGAAGAATAATACTCTTTGATTTTCATTGAATACAAGTCAAAAAAACAGCCCCATCTTCGGAGCTGTTTTTCTCTATGCCTTCTTTTGAGATTGAAACTCAATAAAAATCGAAATCAGACTAGAAGGCTAGGCAAAAGCATAACTCAAGTTAGCTCCCATAGTTCGGGGAACTATGGGAGGTTGTAGATGAATCAAAGCCAAGCTTTGAACTCATTCGTAAGAAGCCGACGACGTATCATTTTGATTTTTGAAGGGTTTTAGAAATACTACGATTTTTACCTTCAAGATACACCATCAAAATAGAAATATCTGCTGGATTTACTCCCGAAATACGGCTGGCTTGGCCGATAGTTTCTGGATTGATAAGTTTGAACTTCTGGCGAGCTTCTGTTGCGATAGAATCAATATCATCCCAGTCAATATTAGCTGGAATGCGTTTTTCTTCCATGCGTTTCATCTTGGCAACTTGGTCCATAGCTTTGGAAATATAACCTTCGTACTTGATTTCTGTTTCAATCAATTCGATAATCTTATCATCCAAGTCCTCTGCAGCTGGTCCGATGAAGGCCACCACATCTTGGTAAGAAACTTCTGGACGACGAAGGAATTCTTTGGCTGTCACCGCATCTGTCAACGGCTTGAAGCCCATCTCTTCAACCTTGGCATTGGTTTCCTTGACTGGCTTGAGTTTGATACTGTCTAGGCGCTTCATCTCATTGTCAAATTGGTTTTTCTTAATCTCAAATCGAGCCCAACGTTCATCATCCACAAGTCCAATCTCGCGTCCCATCTCTGTCAAACGCATATCGGCATTGTCATGACGGAGAATGAGACGGTATTCAGCACGACTGGTCAAGAGACGATAGGGTTCAATAGTTCCCTTGGTCACCAAGTCATCAATCATCACCCCGATATAACCGTCGCTGCGCTTCAAAATCAACTCTGGCTTGCCTTGGATTTTTAGAGCCGCATTGATACCAGCAATAATCCCTTGGCCAGCAGCTTCTTCGTAACCTGACGTTCCATTTGTCTGACCAGCTGTGAAAAGTCCTGAGATTTTCTTGGTTTCCAGAGTCGCACGCAACTGGTGAGGTAAGACCATGTCGTACTCAATGGCATAACCTGTTCGCATCATCTCTGCATTTTCCAACCCTTTGATAGAATGAACCAACTCACGCTGTACATCCTCTGGCAGACTGGTTGATAGGCCTTGAACATAAACTTCCTCTGTATTGCGCCCTTCTGGCTCAAGGAAAAGTTGGTGACGTTCCTTGTCTGCAAAGCGCACAATCTTGTCCTCAATCGACGGACAGTAACGAGGCCCCACTCCCTTGACTACACCTGTGAACATAGGCGCACGGTGGAGGTTGTTTTGGATAATCTCATGACTGGTACCATTAGTGTAGGTCAACCAGCATGGCACTTGATCCTTAACATAGTCCTCATCACGTGAGGTATATGAGAAGTGATTAGGTGCTTCGTCTCCTGGCTGAATCTCTGTCACGTCGTAATTGATAGAAGAAGCCTTAACACGTGGAGGTGTCCCCGTCTTGAAACGACCGATTTCGAGTCCTAATTCCTTGAGGTTGTCAGCAAGGTTAATCGAAGCCAGACTGTGGTTAGGACCTGACGAATACTTGAGGTCTCCGATGATAATTTCCCCACGGAGTGCAGTCCCTGTGGTCACAATAACAGCCTTAGCAGCATACTCTTGATGGGTCGCTGTACGCACACCGACAACCTTACCATCTTCCACCAAAATCTCATCAATCATGGTTTGACGAAGGGTGAGATTTTCTTGATTTTCAACTGTCTTGCGCATCTCCTTAGAGTAAAGCTCCTTGTCAGCCTGCGCACGAAGAGCACGGACAGCTGGCCCCTTCCCTGTGTTGAGCATCTTCATCTGGATGTAAGTCTTGTCAATGGTTTTAGCCATCTCGCCACCAAGTGCATCCACTTCACGCACAACAATCCCCTTGGCAGAACCACCGATCGAAGGGTTACAAGGCATGAAAGCCAGCATTTCGATGTTGATGGTTGCAAGCAAGACCTTACAGCCCATACGGCTAGCAGCCAAGGAAGCCTCGACCCCAGCGTGTCCCGCACCGATTACAATAATATCGTATTCTTCCGTAAAATTATAAGTCATTTTCTCTCCTATTCCTCAAGATGAATGTGTCTTAGTTGGCCGTCCCAATCCGGCAGGGCTGTTTTTAAAAAGGCTGGAACTAGTTGAATATTCTGGAGCTGATCCAAATCAATCCACTCACAGGGCTGCCTTTTTTCATCTTCCTGCATGGTCAATGGGGCATCCTCAAGCAAGTTCACCAGATAATGAAACTCAATGTTGTGATAGGAAACACCGTCCTGTTCAAAACGATTTTCGACCACAAAAGCTAGCTGCCCAGCTTGAGCTTTGACACCCAGCTCTTCCCTCACTTCACGAACTACCGCTTCTTCCGTGCTTTCATTGACTTGAATCGCACCGCCAATAGTGTAATACTTGCCCTTGTCTTTGGTAACTAGGAGCTTGCGATTTTGAAGAATCAAGGCTGTCGCCCGAACACCAAAAACTGTATTTCCCACTTTTATCCGAAAGTCTTGTTGAGTCATTTTTATCCTTTCCCTTAAACGACACAAAAACAGTCAAAACTCCAAAGAAGTGCAGGACAAAAAAGCCTGCAACATCCATGAGCTTTGACCATCATTTCTATTGCTTTTATTATTGTAGCAAATTGAGAAAATTTGTCAATCTAAATGTACTGACAAACTTGTCCATCGCGATAAGCATTGTCAATCAAGCCACCACCTAGACACTCTTCGCCATCGTAAAAGACAACTGCCTGTCCTGGTGTGATTGCGCGCTGTGGTTCCGCAAAGATGACCTCTGCCTTGTCTCCTTTGACATGTACTGTCACCTTAGAGTCGGGCTGACGGTAGCGGAATTTAGCCGTACATTCTAGCGTAAATTCCTCTGGCATCTCACGAGTAAAATGAACTTGACTGGCTTCTAGGCTTGTTGACATGAGCGAGTCATGGTAGAAACCTTGGCCAACATAGAGGATATTCTTGCTCAGGTCTTTTCCGACAACGAACCAAGGCGCATTGTCACCACCGTGTTGGCCACCGATACCGAGTCCGCCACGCTGACCAATCGTATAGTACATAAGGCCTGCATGCTCGCCCATATCGCGTCCATCCACAGTCATCATGCGACCAGGCTGAGCTGGCAGGTAGTTGCTGAGGAAGTTTTTAAAGTTCTTTTCTCCGATAAAGCAAATCCCTGTTGAGTCTTTCTTCTTGGCAGTCGCAAGGCCTGCTTCTTCTGCTAGTTTTCGTACTTCAGGCTTTTCCAAATGTCCCAAGGGGAACATGGTTTTTTGCAGTTGTTCTTGCGACAGTTGGCTGAGGAAATAGGTCTGATCCTTGCCATTGTCCACGCCACGAAGCATGTGAACAATGCCATCCTCATCACGCGCCACACGGGCATAGTGCCCAGTCGCCACATAGTCTGCTCCCAAGGTCATGGCATAGTCCAGAAAGGCCTTGAACTTGATTTCCTTGTTGCACATAACGTCTGGATTTGGCGTGCGCCCTGCACGGTATTCCGCTAGGAAATACTCAAAAACGCGGTCCCAGTACTCTTTTTCAAAATTGACAGAGTAGTAGGGAATGCCGATCTGGTCTGCTACCGCAGCCACATCCTTGTAATCTTCGGTCGCCGTACAGACGCCGTTTTCATCTGTGTCATCCCAGTTCTTCATGAAGATACCAATCACATCGTAGCCCTGCTCCTTGAGCAAGAGAGCCGTCACCGACGAATCAACACCACCACTCATCCCCACGACAACACGTGTTTTAGAGTTATCACTCATGGTAAGTCTCCCATCTATTCGTTTATTCACGATTGAAGGTCGTGTGTGCTTCAACGATTGAAGGTCGCTTGAGCAGTATTCATTATAACACGCTTGGTTGGAGAAGACAAGAAAGAGGCTGATAAATCATCTCAACCTCTCTTTCTTCTTTGCAAACGAGTCAATTTTCCTTTTTAAGTTCTTTCTTCGCTTGTTCTATCTGGAATTTCACTTGCTCAAAGCCGGTTCCTCCCAAGGAATTCCGTCTCTGAACAGCGGTTTCCGGGCGCAAGTAGATATAGATATCCTCCTCAATCAAGGGATGGTAGACTTGCAACTCCTCCAAATCCCAATCTTGAATGTTTTTACCATGTTTGATAGAGTCTAGAACCAGTTTTCCTACAATTTCATGCGCTTCTCTAAAAGGGAGGCCTTTTTCTGCCAAATAATCTGCCAGTTCAGTCGCATTCGAAAAGTCATTCTCTGTGGATTGCTGCATTTTGACCTTATTAACCTGCATGCTTGATAGCATGCCTGCCAACACATCCAGAGAATTCAAAATCGTTTCTACTGTATCAAACATGCCTTCCTTGTCCTCTTGCAAATCCTTGTTATAGGCCAGAGGCAAAGATTTCATGACAGTTAATAGCCCAAGTAAGTGCCCGTAAACCCGTCCCGTCTTCCCTCGAATCAATTCGGCCATATCAGGGTTTTTCTTCTGGGGCATGATAGACGAACCTGTTGAAAAGCTATCAGACAAGCTAATGTACTGATACTCAAAACTGCACCAATTAATGATTTCTTCGCAAAAACGACTCATATGCATCATTAAAATGCTGGCGTTTGACAGGAATTCCAAGATAAAATCACGGTCACTCACTGCATCCAAGGAATTGGTATAGGGTTGTTGGAAGCCCAATAAATCACTCGATAATTGACGATCGATTGGAAAAGTTGTCCCCGCCAAGGCAGCCGCACCCAGTGGAGATAGATCCGTATGTTTCAGGTTAAAGGCAAAGCGTTCGCTATCCCTTTGAAACATATTGTAATAAGCCATGAGATGGTGGGCAAGACTAATCGGTTGGGCATGCTGCAAATGGGTATAACCTGGCATAATGGTTTCCACATGTTTTTCAGCCAAATCCAGCAAAACACCGTTCAGATTCGCCAACTTATCCAAGACATGGCCAAGTTGCTCCTTTAGATATAAGTGCATATCCGTCGCGACTTGGTCATTCCGAGAACGAGCTGTATGTAGTTTTCCAGCCAGAGGACCGATTTTCTCTGTCAGCAAGACTTCCATATTCATATGGATATCTTCATTTGCAATATCAAAATGAAGCTCTCCTGCCTCTAAATCTCGCAACAAAGCTTTCAGACCATCTTGGATCTGCTCTGCCTCTTCCAAGCTCAAAATGCCAGTCTGTCCTAGCATTTGAACATGAGCTAGGGAACCCATCAAATCAAATTTTGCCAGCTGGTGGTCAAAGGAAATACTCGCACCGAACTGTTCTACCCACTCTTCCACAGTGCCTTCAAATCGACCGCCCCATAATTTTGTATTTTTCGGCATATCCTGTCGTCCCTTTCTATCGCGTCACTACTCAACATTTTTCTGAACTTCTGAATAAACCTTAGTCGGAAGTCCCCAAAGCTTGATAAATCCAACAGCCGCATCTTGGTCAAAAGTATCCGCACTAGTATAAGTCGCCAAATTTTCATCGTAAAGAGAATTTGGTGATTTCCGAGCCACTACCTGGGCATTCCCCTTATAGAGTTTAACTTTTGCAGTTCCATTGACAACTTTCTGTGTCTCCTTGATATAGGCAATCAAAGCCTGAGTTGCCGGGCTAAACCACAAGGCATTATAGATGAGATTGGACAACTCATTTTCGATAATAGGTTTGAAATGAGCCACTTCTCTCACAAGAGTCAAGTCTTCAATCTCCTTATGAGCTGCCAATAAAGTCACAGCACCTGGGCACTCATAAATCTCTCTTGACTTAATACCGACTAGGCGATTTTCCACATGGTCAATACGACCGACCCCATGTTTTCCGGCAATTTCATTGAGCTTTTGAATCAAAGCCGCCACTTTCATCTTCTCACCATTGAGGGAGATGGGCACCCCGCAGCTAAACTCAATGTCAATAAATTCTGGACTATCTGGTGCCTCTTCTGGCGAAGATGTGATTCCAAATGCTTCTTCTGGCGCTTGGTTCCAAGGGTTTTCCAAAACACCACATTCATTTGCACGTCCCCAAAGATTTTGATTGACAGAGTAAGGATTATCAAGGTCAGCAGGAACTGGGACGCCGTTTTCTTTGGCATATTGGATTTCTTCTTCACGAGACCATTTCCACTCACGAACAGGCGCAACTACTTTTAGATTGGGATCCAAAGCTGCAATAGAGACTTCAAACCGAACTTGGTCGTTTCCCTTACCTGTACAACCATGGGCAATTGTGGTTGCCCCCGTCTGATGAGCTATTTCAACAAGTTTTTTTGAAATAAGAGGGCGACTCAGAGCAGATACCAAGGGATACTTCTGTTCATAGTAGGCATGAGCCTGAAGGGCCACTAAAACATAGTCATTAGCAAATTCTTCCTTAACATCAATGACATAAGACTCAACAGCCCCAACCTTGAGAGCTTTATCGTGGATGAACTCCAAATCTTTTCCTTCACCCACATCCATACAAACAGCGATCACATCATAGTCTTTTTTTAACCATGTAATAGCAACTGATGTATCCAATCCACCTGAATAGGCTAAAATGACTTTTTCCTTACTCATTTCTCTTCCTTCTTTCTATTTTTCGATAGAGGCTTTAAAAGCATCGTCAATCAATTTGTCCAACTCCCCAGAATCCTTCAACTTCTGGATGGTTTTGTCAACCGCCTCTTTTAATTCTTTACTGTCTTTTTTCATCGCAACAGCGTAGGAATCTTCTTTGTCATTGTCAAAATCAAACTCAGCGATGGCTAGGTCTGGATTATTCTCTACAAATCCTTTCGCCACTGGTTCCTCAAAGATAACCGCATCCAGTTGCCCTGATTTCAAATCTGTTATCAAATTTCCATTTTTAGGAAGTGAAACGAGAGAAGAATCCTGCAAGGTTTCTTTGGCCAAAGTTTCCTGGATAGAACCTTTCTGCGCTCCAACCTTTTTCTGGGCCAAATCCTTGACTGATTGGTAATTCGTTAATTCAGATTTTCTTACGATAACCTTATTTTTCGAAGTGTAGTAGGGAATTGAAAAATCGTAAACTTGACTTCTCTCTTCCGTTTTAGAAACACCTGATATGGCAAGATCGGCCTTGCCTGAATCAAGACTAGCCAGTACATTGTCAAAACTCATTGGAGAGAACTCCACTTCCACACCTAGTTCCTTTGCGATGGCTTTGGCTAGCTCAACATCTGAACCTACAATCTGATTTTTCCCATCGACCAATTTCTGATATTCAAATGGAGCAAACTCTGGATTTAGGGCCACCACCAATTTTCCTTTAGCCTTAATGGCTTCAACACCTTGGGACTGACTGTTACTACAAGCAAACAATAAGGGAAACATAAGCAAACTAAACATCGCCATCAGCACCTTCTTTACTTTATTCATAGAAAACCTCCTCTTATTTTTATACTTTTAAATTGTATAAATAATACACTTCTTAAAAAC